>MSYE01000227.1 GCA_002176905.1 bacterium F11
GACCAAGATAGTCATTCGACGAAAGATTCACCTTTTGCCCAAAAACGCCTGCCGGCAACGACCTCTTGAGTCCATCTATTTCCAATTTATCCAACTCTTCTTTAAACATTGGTTTCCTCATTTCCATTATACTTCCGAAAAAGGGTGGCTCCTATTTGGCCTCCGAAGCCGTAGGATAAGGACAAGGCTGTTTCCATATTTTTTTCTCGGGCTCTGTTGGGAACATAATCCAGATCACACTCCGGATCCGGATCGGTTAAGTTGAGAGTGGGCGGAACCCAACCGTCACGAAGAGCCAAAACCGAAAAAGCAGCCTCAAGAGCTCCAGCAGCTCCCAAGAGATGACCGGTTGCGGCTTTTGTGGAGGAAACCGCAATCTGGTCGCTCTTCCCTTCGAATGCCATTCGGATTCCTTTTGTTTCAACTGCGTCATTGTACCGCGTCGCTGTCCCGTGGGCATTGATGTAATCTGGAACAATATCTTGTGTCACCGATCGCATCAAATCAGCAACCGCTTTTCCATTTGGATCAAACCGTATCGTATCACTTGCACTGTGACGCAAAGCTGTTTTCTCCAAAAAGGCCACGGGCTTGTGTCCCCTTTGTTGCGCAGAAGCTTCTTTTTCCAATAACAAGACCGCCGCTCCTTCTCCAACAACAAATCCACTTCGGTTTCGATCAAAAGGTCTGGCAGCATCTGCTGATCTCCCCTTTGCCAAAACACCCATTTGCTCAAATCCCGCTAAATACAAAGGATGCAAACTTGATTCCGACGCCCCCACCAAAACCCGGGAACACAAATGGGTTTGAATCCAATACATTCCCAAATCCAAAGCAGCAATCCCGGTCGCACAAGCAGCTACCATGTTGCTTCCCGGACCCGTTAATTGATACGTGTTCCTGACAATCTCCTCCGCTGACCATCCTGTAAATGAAGCCAGAAGTAGGGAAGCATCCAGATCGGAGGAGGACGAAGAGGGTGTATCAGAGGAGGGGATTGAAAAATTCTCTTGGGTTTCATTTGGATATTGACAAAAAGGATGCAAGGGATCAGAAAGGATGGGTTTGCTCTGACCAATGGCACAGCCAACAGGCTCTCCTCGAACCGCAAAAGGATCCAACCCTGCATCTCTTAAGGCTTCCTCGGTGGCCATCAAACAAAAATCCCCCATGCGGGATTTGGCTCCGTTTAATACAAAATCAAAAATCGGAGCCAACAAACCTTGGGAAGTCAGTTTGATCCCTGATTTCCCATTTAACAAGTTGGCCCATGTTTTCTCCCGGCCTTGGCCAAGAGAGGTGACCAAACCGATTCCTGAAACAACAACCTTTGTATTGATATCCCTCTCCATTCTTTAAATTAACCGAGATTCAAAAGGAAAAACTTGTCCGGTTACGGTTTCCAAATGAGCAAGATGATAAACAAATTCTCCCAATCCTTCTTTGGTTGGCAATGTTGGTAAAAGATGCTGCTCCCGAATTGACTCTTCATTTTTCTCCCATACATTTCGATTCATATCGGTCACATGAAAGCCGGGAAACACCCCATTGACGCGGATACCATACCGGGCCAACTCAAGTGCCGCACTTTGAGTCAATGAAAGGATGCCCGCTTTTGAAGCAGCATAATTGGCAGCACCATAACCGGGCTTCTTCGCCAAATAGGAAAGAATGTTAATTATTGATCCCTTTTTCTCTTTTCTCATCAAAGGGATCACCGCCCTCGTGCAACGGAAGGTCCCATTGAGATTGACATCAATAACATCCTCCCATTCTTTATCGGACATTTTCATAATCGATCGATCTTTTGAAATACCCGCATTATTAATAAGGACGTCGAGTCGTCCCCAATCGGACTGAATCTCATTAAGCATACGGTTTGTTTGATCGGAACACCGAACATCAGCACGAATGAGTTTCAACGGATTCCCTTCTTCTTTCATCAATTTTTCAACTTCACGCGCCGCTGAATCTTCCTTTTCATAGTTAATGGCCACGGCATACCCTTTTTTGGCAAAAGCAAAGGCCATGGCCCGTCCCAATCCTCGGCTTCCGCCAGTAATAAGGAGAACAGGATTCGTTAGCATGGGAGCATCAAACCGGAAGTGGTTCTTTTGGTTTTAATTTCGGAGAGGGGTGACTCAATACGTTGTTGAGAAAATCAGAAGGCTGCCCGAGGAGTTCATATCCAAGATCCCGGATCATCTCCAAATCAGTAGAAGGAGTCTGACCTTCGGTAGTCAGATAATCGCCAATAAAAAGGGAGTTGGCCATCATCAGTCCCATGGGTTGAAGAGAGCGCAAATTCAACTCCCTTCCTCCAGCAATCCGAATTTCAACAGTGGGATTAACAAAGCGAAAGAGAGCCAATATTTTGAGACATTTTGTTGGATTGAGAAGCAGGGTTTTCTCAAGAGGGGTTTTATCAATACTGATCAAAAAATTAATTGGGATGGAATCCACTTTCCTTTCTCTTAACGTAAAAGCCATATGGGCCAAATCTTGATTGGTTTCCCCCATCCCCACCAAAACGCCACAACACGAAGAGAGCCCTGACATTTGAGCCCGTTCAATGGTTTTTAGCCGATCTTGATAGGTATGGGTTCCACAGATTTCATCATAAAAGGACTCGCTGGTATTGATGTTGTGGTTATACGCATGAACGCCGGATTGTTTGAGCTTATCTGATTGCCCCTCTTTTAGAAGTCCCAAACAGGCACACACTTGCATCTTGGGATGGCTGCTTTTCAAGGATTTGACGGCCTCACAAAATTCGTCCAACTCACGATCATTGGGGCCTCGCCCACTGGCAACAAGACAAGTGCGAACCGCTCCAACCTCAATTCCTCTTTCCACATGAGAGACGATCTCTTTTGACGACATCAGAGAATACTTGGGGATAGGCGCCTGAGAATCTTTGGATTGAGAACAATACCGACAATCCTCCGGGCAAAGACCACTTTTGACATTAACGAGAAAATTGAGTTTTACTTTTTTTCCAAAGTATTTTTCCCGAACCCGTTTGGCGGAAGCCACCAGATCAACCAAATATGAATCTGGTGTTTGAAGAACCGCAAGAGCTTCCTCTTTTGTGAGGAGCTCATTCTTTAACGATTTTTCTTCTATTTCTTTAAAAATCACGTTCTATCTCCTATTTTTCATGGTTGTAAAACTTGAGCATCCCCACAGATTCGTCATCTCGGCCCCGCCTGCTGCGGGCAGATTTCGCCGAGGCAACAAACATTACAGTCTCTCGGGAGCGCCAACACCCAGCAAATTTAGTCCTTGTTCCACTCGTTTTCGGATGGCTTCAACCAAATCCAAACGAAAGGAACGAAGTGTTTCGTCTTCTTCCAAAACCCGACACTTTTCATAAAAACTGTGGTATTTACCAGCCAATTCCATAAGATAAATCGGAAGATGATGATTGGAGAAATCGCGGGCACATATTTCCACAACATCATCAAACTTCATCATATGAAGCAAAACAGCGCGCTCCACCTCTTCAAGAGGAACATGGGTTTTCTTTGAGGCCCAAAGAAGGGGTTCTGTCCGCATTTTTCTTTTCTCCGCCTCTCGAAAAATGGAACAACAGCGGGCATGGACATATTGAACATAATAAACCGGATTATCTGAAGCCTGTTTTTTGGCGAGGTCCAAATCAAACTCAAAATGAGATCCGGGACTGCGCAACGAAAAGAAAAAACGGGTGGCATCTCGTCCCACTTCGTCGACCACCTCTTTGAGTGTGATCATATTCCCAGCTCGCTTTGATAACCGTCCCCCTTTGATCGAAACCATTTGATTCAAAATGATCTCAAGAGCCTTCTGGTTTTGATTGATGGCCTTCAAAGCCCCTTTTAAACGCTGGGCATAACCATGATGATCGGCTCCCCAAATATTGACCAGTTTTGTATATCCACGAGAAAACTTATCAGCATGGTAAGCAATATCAGACGCAAAATAGGTTGGGGCTTCATTTGTCTTCTTTAAAACACGGTCCTTCTCATCCCCAAAGTCTGTTGCTCGAAACCAATAGGCCCCATCTTGTTGATAGGCATGCTTCTGATTTTCCAACGATTCAATCGTTTTGGAAATCACATCTTTTTTGTGCAATTCGGATTCAAAATACCAATGGTCAAAATGGACCCCAAAATCCTCCAAGGTTTGCTGGATGGCTTTGAGAATCCGTTTACTGGCAAATCCAGCCAAATCTTTTTCTGAAAAAATCATTTGGGCGGGATTAATCGATTCATAGGAATTTCCGCTTTCCAAGGCTTCCTTCGCCAGGTCAACAAGATAGGCGCCTTGATATCCTCCTTCTGGGAGATCGGCTTTCTCTCCTTTACATTCTTTTAGACGCGCTTCCATGGAGAGACCCAGGTTTCGAATCTGTCCGCCAGCATCATTAACATAAAATTCTGCCGTCACATCATAACCCAAATAGCGAAACACGCGCACCAAAGAGTCTCCCAGGGCTGCCCCCCGGCCATGGCCCACATGAAGGGGTCCGGTTGGATTGGCAGAAACAAATTCAACAAGGAATTTATCCTCTTTTGTGGGAACTGCTGACCTCTTTTTCTTACCGGCAAGGAGATCATTTAATTCATTGCGATACGCACTGTCTTTCATCCAAAAATTCAAGAATCCAGGGCCTGCTATTTCCATTTTCTCAACCAAATCTGTTTTGGGAAAATTAGAAAGAATTTCTTCAGCCAATTTTCGAGGGGAAAGATTGACCTTCTTGGCCAGAACAAGGGGTATATTGGCGGCCAAATCTCCCGGAATCTTTGGAGGAGGAACAGACAAATCAAAATTGGGAATAGATGGACTCAAGAGGTCGTTGCCGGCAGGCGTTTTTGGGCAAAAGGTGAATCTTTCGTCGAATGACTATCTTGGTC
>MSYE01000228.1 GCA_002176905.1 bacterium F11
ATGGGTTAGCTAAGTAAGCAGAAGAAGGGTTTCTGATTTAAAAGCCTTCGAAACAGGAAGAACTTTTAGCCTGAAATTCGACCATTGTAAGAATTTGTTCTCTCTTAGAAATGTCATGGGGATATTGGGATTGCGTTCCTTCCATGCCTCCCAATCTTCTCCTCCAGTGAGAAGGCAAATAATGACAGCGGGTTTCCCAAGCGTCCTCCAAAGAGAGGGAAGACTCGATACCCGATTCGGATCAGTATGGGTGATGACGATGGCTTCCAGCTCCTTTATTCGTCGTTCAGTCAAATACGGTAAAATGATTCGCTCCGCACTGTCGAATGGTTCGTTGGGCCCTGGGTTGATCAAAATGGGTTTCGTTTTTGGGATCTCAAGAAGGAGACTGTGACGTCTCCCAACATCAATCCAAGTCAAGGTCACCTGGTTTTGGGGGACAGATTTACAACCTAGAAAAAAGGTTGATAAGATCATCAATCCCAAGCCCAACGCACATCCCAATCGGGACCGTATTGAAGTTCCGATTCCCACCACACAGAACAGAACAAGGTAATAACCAAGAATCCAACTCCAATGGGGTGGAGAAATCCAAATACTGGTACCAGGATAATGAGCAAAAAAATGGACCAAACCAATTAAGGTTTGTAGGTATAGATGAACCAGGTATCCCATTCCCACGACCAAGAAGGATAAAAAAGGAAAGGTTGTCTGAACAATCTCCATCCCCACCAGACCAAAACCCGCCAGCAGCCCCACCCCTGAGAGAGGCATCACCAGGATATTGGAAAAGAGACTGATAGGAAAGAACCGTTTAAAGACCAACGCTGTGATGGGGGCTAACCACAATTGTGCGGTCAACGTGGCTGCCATCAAGCGGAATATCCAAAGAACAGGAGTTGAAAAGGATCGAAACAGGGGATCGATGCGAGGGAGAAAATAGATCATGCCAAAGGCTGTAACAAACGACATTTGAAAGCCCACATCGAATAAGGTTTTGGGACTTGGCAGCAACAGACTTAAGGCCGCCAAGGCCAAGGCGTGATAAGCACGATCTTCTCGGGCCATGAGGTATGCCAAAATCCCAACGGTGGACATCACCCCAGCTCGAAAAATAGGGGCATCGGCTCCCACTATCAAGACATAACACCATACTCCAAGTAAGGAGGTGGCCAGGGCGATTTTTCGGGTGAGATGAAATAGAAATCGGGCCAACAAAAACCAAACTCCAATCACAAAAGCCACATTGGATCCAGACGCAACCAAAATATGCATCGTTCCAGACTCAATAAAGATTTTTCGAATGTACGGATGAAAGCGGGGTCGTTCCCCTACCACAAGACCGCTTATGACGGTTGCTTCTTCTTCGTTTAAATATTTTTTAAAGACAGAAACAATTTTTTCCCGACGGTTCCACCCCCACCGGAGAAGTTTCTTTTGATGGGAAGGCCCCAAATTTGTGGTTTGTCGAGATCCGGTGAAGAGGAGGCAATGGATATTTTTGTTCTTTAAATATGCTGTGTAATCAAAGGTCCCTGGAATTTTTTTGTCCGTGGGCTTCTGCAATCGTCCGACAACTCTTAATCGATCGCCTGGATTGATATTTTTTGGTGCCTTTCCCATTACATGCAACAAGACTCGACCTGATACCGAGCCCATTTTCTTTGTTGGTTCCCATTCCATAATTGTTTCAACCTGAAGGGTTAGAACCAGACCCTTGGGCCTTTTATCCGGTGGAGAAATCACAACACCGGTTAACACAACGCGTTTTCCCACCCAGAAGGAGGGATCGTGCGACGGAATGGAACCCAACAGTCCCCAATGATTGAGGAAGGCGATAAAAAAGCAATAAAGAATCAAAAATAAGATAATTGGTCGACGGCATAAATAAAATTCTCGCCACCGACGAAATTCAGAGGCGAATTCGTGGAAGATGTGAAGGGATTTTTGAGCTATCTTTTTAAAAAGTGGGATCTTTAGTTCCTTATACCTCTCATGCGCATGCGCGATCGCGATTGGCTATCGATTTTATCGCACGCGATAATATCGTAAAGAGCATGCGATCGCGCATGCGCATGAGAGGAGAATTTTCATATAGCCTATTTAAGGGGAAAAACACAAAAGGAGGGGCTTTTCCTTGGAGGGAGACCTTTATTTAAGCATATAAGAATGATGAGTTGACAGACCGTGGAGGTTTTCCTAGAGTTCGGTTCAATCTCACTTAAAAAAGGAAGGAAACCGTGACTATTAAGTTTGGAACCTCTGGGTGGAGAGGAATAATTGCCAAAGATTTTACGTTCCCCTATTTGCGGATTTGTACACAGGCCATTGCAGAAGAAGTATTCCGAAACAGAGAACACAACAAGCCCATTGTTGTTGGTTACGATACCCGATTTTTATCTGAGAATTTTGCCCTCGAAGCAGGAAAAATTTTGGCCAACAACGGCCTGGAAGTGCGCTTTAGCAACCGTGACGTTCCCACGCCCACAGTGGCCTTTGAAATTATTCGTTCTGGTGCAGCGGGAGGCCTCAATATAACAGCCAGCCACAACCCTTGGACCTACAATGGCCTCAAATATTCCTCTGGTTGGGGGGGGCCGGCCTTAAAGGAAATGACCCAATCCATTGAAAATTCCTGTGAGGTCTTGGAGGAAAACCCTGCTGGTATCAAAACAGCATCCAAAGATCCTCACCTAATGGATCAATTGATCCAACACCTCGATTTTAAAACTCCTTATGTCAAACACATAAAAAGTCTCATTGATGCCAAAGCCTTTCGGGGACGTAAACTCAAGGTTGTTGTGGATGTGATGCATGGAACGGCGCGCGGTTATTTGGCCGAGCTTTTGCAGGATTTGGGATGTCAGGTTGAGTTGATCCATGAAGAGCGTGATGTGTATTTTGCTCCCGGTGGATCCCCAGATCCTTCCTCAGTGGGATTAAAAGATTTGGTAGAGAGAGTCAAAAAGACCAAGGCCAATCTGGGCCTGGCAACCGACGGTGACGCCGACCGATTTGGAGTGGTGGATGCCGATGGGACCATCACCACAGCCAATGATATTTTGGCTCTTCTCACCCGATATTTGCATCAATCTCGCGGGTGGACAGGAATTGTGGCCAAGAGTGTGATGACCACCCATGCCATTGACGCTGCGGCCAGAAAATATGGTCTTGAGGTCAAGGAAACACCCGTGGGATTTAAATATATCGGTGAAATCATGCGACAGTCCGAGTCCATTTATCCTTCTCAGGAAGGCGAATTTGTTATGGGTGCAGAAGAATCAGGGGGATTTTCGATTCGCGGTCATGTCCCTGAAAAAGATGGCATCTTGGCTTGTTTGCTTGTGGCTGAAATGGTGGCGTCGTCTAAGAAAACCATCAAATCCTTATTGGATTCTTTCCATGAAGAAGTTGGTGTTTTTATCAACAGACGCATCAACATTCAATCCACTCCCAATCTTGTTTCAACCCTCAAAGAGCAATTTGAACACAAGCCCCCAACCCACATCGATGGTTTGGCCGTCCATCGGATCGTTGATTTGGATGGAATAAAGTTCATTTTCCATGGGGGCAGTTGGTTGGGGGTCCGGTTTTCAGGAACAGAACCCATTATTCGACTCTATTTGGAAGGCAATTCCACCAAACAACTGGAGATCCTCGAAAAAGCTGGTCGAAGCCTTTTGGCCTCTGCTGCCTCAACAAAAGCCAAAACCAAAAAGCACCTTTCTCTCATCTAAATAAATGTAAATGGGGTTAAATCTTGAGCTTTAAGTAAAACTCAAGATTTAACCCCATTTGTGTTCCTGTTTGTTTTTGGTAAAATCCCCTAACCTCAAAGCGTTACGCTTTCCTGTAAGTCCCAGCAAACTGGAGAAATAACAGCATGTTTTCCATTCGTCAAAAAGGGAAGAACAAACTTCCGTGGGTCGTGGGCCATCGTGGGGCGATGGGTCATGCTCCTGAGAATACAATGGTATCTTTTGAACAAGCCCTATCTTTGGGAGCGGATATGTTGGAATTCGATGTCCGCCTTAGCAAAGATGGTGTTCCTGTTGTTGTGCACGATGCCAATCTGGACCGAACCTCAAACCGATCCCTCAATGTGGCCGACCTTCTTGTCAAAGACCTCCAAAAACTCGACGCCGGCTCTTGGTTTGATATGCGATTCCTTGGGGAGAACATCCCAACCCTAGCCGAACTCTTAAAATGGTGCAAAACCAAAAAGACCAAGTCCAAAAACAAGTTGGCCTATATGGTGGAATTGAAAGTGGACGGTGATGAGGCTCGCCGGGAGATGCTTATTCGTGCTGTTATAAAAGAACTCAAAGCCCAAGGTGCCCTTAACCGATCCGTTATTATTTCCTTTGATGAACCCACTCTGGTTCTCTGTAAAAAAATCAGTCCCCAAATTGCCACCGGTTTTCTCTATTCTGATTTCCTTTATGATGCCTTGGACCGCGCCAAGGCCCTTAAAACCAATCATATCCTCCCTCGCAAAGATCGCGTTACAGGCGATTTGGTGAACGAAGCTCACAACAGTGGAATGGCGGTTATGGCCTGGACGGCTGACCGTCTCGACGAATTCCGAAAACTTCTCATCTGGCAAGTGGATGCGGTGGCAACCAATTATCCTGATCGGTTGATAGAGTTTTTTCAGAGGTAGGTTTCGAATTTAGAGCTTCAAATTTCCTTAGAGTTTAGAGCTTAGCATTAGGATTAGGGTTTGAAATTCTAATCCTATTGCTAAGCTCTAAACTCTAAAAAATTAAGAAATTCTAAATTTGGGATCATGCTCACAAAAACACCCCACTTAACTCGAGAC
>MSYE01000229.1 GCA_002176905.1 bacterium F11
GCGTACGCCCTTGCGATAAGATCGTAAGGCGATCGCGATCGCGCATGCGCAAGAGAGGAAGAGATGGAATTAAAGAATAAAGTTGTCTGGATAACCGGTGGGGCTCGGATTGGGGCTTCGGTCGCAGAGGCCTTGGCTAAAAAGGGCGTTCACCTTGTTATAAATTACCGGTCTTCCAAACAAAATGCCATTCGCACTGCCAAAAAGATCAATGACTTGGGACGACAAACCCTGATTCTTAAAGCCGACCTCACCTGTGAAGAAGACGTCAAACGCTGCGTTCAAGAAATCAAAAAGAAAAAGAGAGGCTGAAAAAGGAACTGTCCCTCACACTGTGGCGCTCAATTGAAAAATGGGCCCACGCCTTTGATATGGAACTGAACAAAATTGTGTCGACAGAAAAGGATTCCTTAAAACGGTTATTGGCATTGGAGATTTCCGTCAAACGTTTTCGTTCACGCCTGAGTTTGTTCCTTGAGAAAGACTTCTATCGAGATTGGGAACCCCACCTCCGCCTGATGACCATTCCACCAAAAACTTTACTAAAGGATGTTTTGTCACAATTTGAACCAGTGGCACGGCAAAAATCTTGTACCCTCACCATGCAATGCCCGGACCAATCACTCCCTTTAATGGGAGATTTTGTATATCTTTCAGAATGCTTAGGAAGACTGGTCCAAAACGCAATAACCTACACCCCCCGCGGCGGACAGGTTCAGCTTCTATTCCGAGAATCTTCAGAGAGCCACCAATTCTCTGTTTTGGACAACGGTATCGGCATCTCCAAAGAAAACCTCTCACGGGTATTTTCCCCCTGTTTCCGCGCCGATAACGCCATCAACAAAGAAAACGAGGGATTGGGCCTTGGCCTCTGGATCGCCACCCGCATCGCCGAAGCCCACAAAGGAAAACTTGTGGTCGAATCTGACCTCGGACAAGGAAGCAACTTTACTCTCCTCCTCTTCAAACGCTAAGGTATTCAGATTCCCTAATCTCATTCGCACGCGCGATCGCGATCGCGCATGCGAATGAGAGGTTAAAAGACTAAGCCGCCTGAAGAACCTTTCGCGCGGGTTTCAGACGATCGCTGGGACGGAGGTGACCAATGGCATTTAAGATGTTAAGGATGAACGCCAGATCAATGGGATGTGACATGTGGTGAAAGACCGAACCTATAAGGGTTTTCTTATTGATAAGCAGGGTTCGAATCCCGGATGATGCATAAATGGTGAGGGCTGATTTCTTTTTTCGCGTTCGATAATGAGTTTCAATTTCAGGATGCTCGGTAAGGAGTTGATTTATATCAACCACTCCATTTTGGAAGGCTTTTCCATCCCCCGCATCAACAAGTTGTACCGAAGACGAAAGGCCGGCCGTCTTCATCGCACGGGCCAATTTTCTCGAGAGCACCACAACCAACAATCCCTCTTCCTGATGAGCCAACGTATTACATCCCTCAACCACCTCATCCACTTGATGCATCAGTGACTCCTCAATCAATATTAAGGGATCCTTCTTCACTTTTAAGAACCCCACTTCTCGTAATCCTTCTCCATAAGAAAGCGTCGGATTTTTCTCCACCATATCCCCCACCCTCAAAAGTTTTCCCGCGATCAACCGGGTTCGGGGAGTGAAGCCCACAAAAGGATCACTTGAACTCTTATACCCCAATCCCTTCCTCCCCGGTTCACCCAATATCTCATCGAGCGCCATTCTAATTCTTTGAGAAGGTTTCAGTACTTCAATCTGAAGTTGATCAACACCCGTTATTGGGTTCCACTTGGGGAGATAGTGACTCAAAAGGAAAAGGGCCATTGCCAACGGAACGGGGGCACCAAGAACATGAATCAGGAGAAGTTGGAATAGGATTCCTTCCAAGAGAGGCCCGACCATTACAGCATAACGCTTACGTCCGGCCTCACCTCCAAAGGATGGAAAAACAAAGGAAACAATCCTGTATAAAGGCTTAATCACAAGTTTGAGGCCCCACCAATCAATGAGACTTTGGGATGGGTGTACTCTGTTACGGCTCAATTCCGATAAGAAATGGGTCCATTGTCGACGAAGTCGTTTGTCCTCGTTCACCAAAACAGCAACATCAGGACGCGACAAATAGTTCTCAACAACCTCCGCAGGCTCATTGGCCAACCAATTTTCAAGAGACAAAAGACCATTCGTATAAGGAGAAATTTTCTGTGCTTTTACTAATTTTGAAAATTGTCCCGCTTTTAATATTTCATGCTCTTCCCATTGATTCATATGGCTTACCAGTTCATATAAGAAAATTCCGTTCATTCCAGAAAGGAAGCTATTATCATTCAACCATGTATCCATTACCTCACTCAAAAAGTGTTCATTTGGGATGAACATCCCATCGATACTCGATTCGTGCGTGGCCATGTTTGCACCAACATCCCCCATCAAAAAGCCCATTTTGAAGGGAACAATTCCATCAGCAGCAAGGGTGGCATTCCGAAGAAGTCCCAAGATCATCACCTCTCGAATGAGAGTGGCGACCGACTGGGGTTCTTCCCATCTTGTCATGGGAACAGTTTCAATGGTTGAAACCATATCTCCCAATTCGGTTGCTGGAACGGAATCAAAAGGAAGACGACGGGCTTCCTCAATGATCCTCAACTCCGGCTCAAATCGTTCAACCCGATCTGACCAGAGAACCCCTTTCTTAAGCCAAGCTCCAATAACATTGTTTCGGAGCCGTTCCGCCTCTCCTCTAAAAAATAGCCTCCCTCTTCCTTCACCATGCTCGCGTACACCCCCGAAGAACACATAAAAGATCGACAGGAGTCCTCGCCCCACATACCAAGGATGCATATTGGCGGATTTCCCCCAATTGCCCGTTCGTCCGAGCTGACATAAGAAGGAATAAGGTAAAAGAGGGTCATACCCAAAGCGTCGGTCAAAATATCCCCGATAGGGTTCCTTTTCATTGGCTGATACCCAATCGGTAAGCTTATCGGCATCAAAGGGTGGAGCCGGATACCAAACCAAATACCGTTTCTTGGGATCAAAAACATTGACGCCATCAAAACGCATATAATCTTGATCAAAACGGTAATATTGGAGGACAAGATTGAAAATGTTCGCAACAGGGTTAAGATCGACCTCCGTAAAAGTTTCCCTATCAATGGGATCAAATCCCCCTGTGAATTTATTGAACCTTTCAAAAGCAAGACCGCCTTCTTCTCCTTTTGAATACCGCACCGCAATAACACGGTTATTATCAAAAGCATCATGAATCGGATCCTCCTGATCCGGCCCCAACAACGGGAGTCCCTCTCGATTGGAAATTCTGTTAAATCCAATATGGATCACGGTCCCCATGATAAAGTTATAGGGTGAGGACACATCCCATCCCGAAAAATAATAACCCACCAAATAGGGTGCAAACATAAGAATGATCCCCAAACTCCGCCACAATACTGAAATAACAAAATGCCTCCATTTATCATCTTGTGTGATGGAACCGTGCTGGTTTCTCCAAACGTGTAGACGTTCTCCCATAATAAAGGTGAAGATTTGGAGGGACCAGAATATCCATCCAGGCGTGGAGGCGGGGACCAGAAGCATGAGGAGGAGTGGGAAAAAGGTGGTGCCGATGGCGATACGGGTGGCATGGAAGGCGTTCTTGAGTCGTATTTTGATGGTGCTTTCGTCCATGCGGTTGGCATCTTGATCGAGGACACCACCAAAAAAATGAGCCATAAAGGTAAGGATGGTCACAAAGACCAAGGAAATGAGGGAGAAATTGGAGGCAAGAGATAAGAGGTGCGCACCCCATAACGGCGGACCTTGTCCCAATAAAAGCGAACTCGCCAGATGGAGGAGGATATTAATCCCCACAAAAGACAGAAGATACCCACGACTCTCCCAGCCAGAGATACGGGCCACATCCGGACCCAAAACCGATACCAATGCGGCAATGCCTCCAACCATTTGGGGATCTGATGTCTCGCTAATTCCATACCTCTTTAAGAGCTTTTTAAATCCCTTGGTATCTTCTCTTTGGATGGCATCAAAATCTCTATGAATAATCCTGGTTAAAACTTTTGTGTCTTTGGGAAGTTCACCCTCCCGCATCTGATAGACGGTGCGGAATAGTTTTTTAACAAGGTGGGCATAAGCAGCCGATCTTCTCTTGTGGATATGAACTTGTCTATCCAACCTTCTTGCCTGTGCCCGATCAAACAGATGTTCAACCTCAGATGGGATGAGTCCCCTTCGACTTATGTTTTTTAATTCTCTCATTAATTCCCCGGGAACATATTGATTAAGGAAATTATTATCTTCCAAGTGGTCAAACTGGGCAAACGTCCCTTCATTGCCTCTGCGTGCCGTTCGGAAAGCCACCTGAAGTTCTTCCCGTTTGGAAAATCCC
>MSYE01000230.1 GCA_002176905.1 bacterium F11
TCGCGGGGAGCCCGCTGACCTCAAATATTTGACAAATTTGGGCACCACCATAAAAAAAACCAGTCGGTGCGGATTGGGCCAAACCTCTCCCAACCCCATTTTGACCACCATACAGAACTTCAAGGGTCTTTATGAGTCTGTGCTCAAAGAGCGTGAAAAAGGAATTCAACCGGGATTCAACATCAAGGCGGCACTCAAAGATCACGAAGAACTGGCAAAACGAAAATCCGAAATTTTCAATTAACAAACGCAAGGAAATCATATGAGCTCAAAAAATATCACCTTTACCATTGACGGAACCAAAGTCCAAGGAAAACCAGGCCAAACGGTCATGGAAGCAGCGGATGAAGCCGGGATTAACATCCCCCGCCTTTGTTACCTTAAAGGATTGAGTCCCCATGGCAGTTGCCGCGTGTGCGTGGTCAAAGCCAATGGACGCGTACAGACCTCCTGCACCCAACCCATTTCAGAAGGGATGGTTATTGAAAACAACGTGGATGACATCAACAGCCTACGGCGCGATTTGGTGGATATGCTCTTTGTCGAAGGAAACCACATTTGTCCCTCTTGTGAGAAAAGCGGCAATTGTGAACTTCAAGGCGTGGCGTATAGATTGGGAATAGCAGCACCCAAGTATCCTTACCAATTTCCTCGCAGAGATATTGATGCCTCCCATTCCGATATTTTCCTAGATCTAAACCGCTGTATCCTTTGTGCGCGCTGCGTGCAAGCTTCGCGGGATTTGGATGGAAAAACCGTTTTTGAATTTGTGGAAAGAGGTCCCCAGAAAAAAGTGGCCATCAATGCCAAAGCGCGACTAGCCGATACCAATCTCGATATTCGCGACAAAGTGGTGGAGGTGTGTCCGGTGGGGAGCATTCTAAAAAAACACGTTGGATTTGCCGTACCGGTGGGTCAGAGAACTCTTGACAAAAATCCGGCCGACATCACCAATAAATAAAAAAAAGGGAACCATTATGGGAAAACCAAAGATTGCTACATGTTCATTGGCAGGATGTTTTGGCTGCCATATGTCCATTTTGGACATTGACGAGCGAATAATTCAGTTGGTTGATATTGTCGATTTTGACAAATCCCCAATCAACGACTTAAAAAACTTTACGGATCGTTGTTTGGTGGGTTTGGTCGAAGGAGGATGCTCCACCGAAGAGAACGTGCATGTCCTAAAGGAATTTCGCAAAAATTGCGATATTCTGATTTCCGTTGGGGCATGTTCGATCACGGGAGGAATACCTGCCCTTCGCAACAACATCCCGTTAAAAGAATGTCTCCAGGAAGCTTACTTGGATGGCCCGACGGTATACAATCCCAACAAAGTGATTCCTCGAGACAAAGAGATTCCCCTTTGTTTAAACAACGTCTATCCCTGTCATGAAATTGTAAAGGTTGATTACTTTCTGCCAGGTTGCCCCCCCTCAGCCGATACGATTTGGGAAGGGTTGGTGGCGTTGTTAAATGGCAAACCCCTTCAATTACCATACGAATTGGTTAAATACGATTAATTTCTGGAGTGCACAATATGAGTGAAGATATGAAAAGAGTCATCATTGAACCCGTGACACGGGTGGAAGGACACGGAAAAGTGTCCATCTATATGGACAAGGAGAACCGTGTCAAACAAGCCCGCCTGCACATAGTTGAATTTCGGGGCTTTGAACGTTTTATTCAAGGCAGACCCTATTGGGAAGTGCCGGTGTTGGTACAACGACTTTGCGGCATATGCCCTGTGAGTCATCATTTGGCTGCCTCCAAAGCCATGGACCAAATTGTCGGAGTGGACCAAATCACCCCAACGGCAGAGAAACTGCGCCGGCTGTGTCATTACGGACAGATGTTTCAGTCCCACGTCTTGCATTTCTTCCATTTGTGTTCCCCTGACTTGCTATTTGGATTTGACGCCGATCCTTCAGAAAGAAACGTCATAGGCGTGATCAAGAAAAACCCCGAATTGGCCAAACAGGGTGTTCTGATGCGAAAGTTTGGTCAGGAAATCATCAAGGCCACGGCCGGGAAGAAGATTCATGGAACAGGATCCATCCCAGGCGGGGTCAATAAAAATCTATCCATTGCCGAACGAGATGTCTTTTTGAAAGACATTGAACAAATGGTGACCTGGGCCCATGGGGCGTTGAAAATCGCCAAAGACTACACAACAGAGCATTTGAATGACATCAAGGATTTTGGCTCTTTTGAATCCAATCACATGGCGCTGGTGCGCAAAGATGGGGCCATGGATCTCTACGACGGCAACCTCCGGGCCATTGACGCACAAGGAAACAAAATATTTGATCAAATTAAACCCATGGACTACACCCTTCACATTCAAGAAGAGGTTCGGGATTGGTCATACATGAAGTTCCCCTTTATCAAGTCCCTGGGCAATGAAAAAGGGTGGTATCGTGTGGGACCACTGGCGCGGATAAACGCCTGCGATTTCATTGATACACCTGCTGCCGAGAAAGAGCGCAAGGAATTTATGGCGTTGACAGCCGGCAAACCCAACAACATCACCATGGCCTATCATTGGACCAGGATGATCGAAACCTTACATGCTATTGAAAAAATCAAGGAACTTCTGAACGATCCTGATTTGCAACGAAACGATCTCGTCACAAAAGGGGAACGTCGAGAAGAGGCTGTGGCCATTATTGAAGCACCCCGTGGAACCCTTTTCCATCACTACAAGGTCGACAAAAATGACCAAGT
This sequence comes from bacterium F11, assembly GCA_002176905.1. Next base: position 2,728 of record MSYE01000230.1, read on the forward strand.
GGTCATGGCCAATTTGATTGTCTCCACAACAAACAACAACCAGTCCATGAACACAGCCGTTCAGCGGGTGGCAGAAGAATATTTAAACGGCAAACCGAAAATCACTGAGGGACTTCTGAATCGCGTAGAAGTCGCCATTCGGGCCTATGATCCATGTTTAAGCTGTGCAACGCACGCGTTGGGACAGATGCCCTTGGCCATAAGCTTATTTGATGACAATGGCCAACTCATTGACCGAAAAGTGAAGGAATAAATTTGAAAGACCAGAAAGTTTTGTTAATAGGCTTTGGCAACCCAGGTCGGCTCGATGATGGTTTGGGCCCCCATTTGGCCGAAGCGATCTCAAAAAAAAAATTCCTGGCCTAACCGTTGACTCAAATTATATGCTGACAGTTGAAGACGCCTCAACTGTATCGGAATACGACGTTGTGATCTTTGCCGATGCATCAGTGGACGGGGCGGAACCCTTCTTCTTCAAAAAGATCAAGATCGGCTCCGAGTCCCCCCTGGGATTCTCTAGCCATCACATTGAACCAGAAGGCGTCATGGCCATGGCGAAGGATCTTTTTGCGGCTCAAACCCAAAGTTACGTAATGGGAATCCGTGGTTACGAATTTGATGAGTTTGGTGAAAGATTATCAGATCGGGCCCAAAACAATTTGTTGGAAGCCATCGATTTCGTGGAGCGGTGTTTTCGAACAAAAAAATTCCCAAACTCATTCAACACCAATATTAATTAATTTAATTCTTCAGCATAGGGGACAACACGATGGAAAACGGAAAGCATGTCATTCTTGTCATCGACGATAATAAGGATTTTTTAAAAGCATTGGTTCTTCTTTTGGAAGCCAATGGGTATGCGGTACACCAAGCAGGAAGCGCCAAGGAAGGAATAAAAGCTTACAAAAAGACCAATCCCGATTTGATCCTAGTGGATTTGATGATGGAAGAGATTGATGCCGGATCCAACTTCGCAAAGGAGCTAAAAACCCTCAACAACAAAGCGCCTGTCTACCTTATAAGCTCAACAGGAGAGATCATGTCCCAAGCCATTGACACCGTGGGATTGGGATTCAGTGGGGTTATCCAAAAACCCTACGATAAAGATGAGCTCCTAAGTCTCCTCAAAACAAAACTCACCTAAAACACATTTTCCGCTAACGGCGCCTGAGGCCTCCACCGGAGAGATGGCCAAAAGAACCCAATCTTCCGGATGCTCCAGAATTCCATGATCTCCGATGGCTGTTATTGGCTCGATAATTTTTAAATTGGGAAGGGGCAGGCCCGCGT
>MSYE01000231.1 GCA_002176905.1 bacterium F11
GTCTCTGGGTTCACGGGGAATTGTCTTTTTGACAAAAAGTTTCCTCGCAGCCCAAAAACCTGGATCCCGGCCTGCGCCGGGATGACGACCTTTTTGGGCATTATGACACAGTCGCATGTGCGTCAGAGGTTTTTATTGAGGGAGGTTTTAGGGTTGAGGGGATGAACCGATGAGGGACCAAAATTATATCAAATTGACGGAAAGATGCCCGGTCAGGATGTTTGGGTGAGACGGTTTTCCTTTAGATATTCCGGAAAGAGTTCATAATTCAGTGTTTTGACTCCAAGGTTTTCAGCCCAATCCAACACCCCTTGATCAGCTGAGACCAATGTTCCCTTGGTTTCATAGGACAACAGGAGAAGATCGACATCCGCCCTTGAGTCCAACATTCCCTCCCTCATGATGCGGCGATAGGACTCTCTTAAACGGGAAATGGCTTCTGCATCAGGTCGAGGTTGATTTTTTGGAGGAGGAGAGGCTTTGGGCGGTGGGGAGATTTCCAACGCCTCTCGAACATGACGCTCAGCCAATCGGAGACCTCGATCAAATCGGTCCCGAATGTTCTCCACCAGTTCATAAATAAAGATACCCGGTATTTTTGTTTCATGCTTTTTTGGTGATTCTTGTTGAAGAGAAAGGAGAAGATTTTTCGGAACCTTATTTTCTTCCACAAAATACATCAACTCCCGATAAACGCTCGGTGGCATCAAAAACTCAGCTTTTGACACCTGCTGGGCTGTTTCCAAAAACCGTCTCAGCGCCAAGGTGGGAGTCGGCCCGTAAAAACGTCCTGAAGCAGGATTAACAAATATACTTGTATCGATAATGAATTGTTCTTTTTTCATATTTATGGCATCGCAATTGTTACCCAAGCGACATACTTCTTCTTCACCCTCTTCGTCATTCCAATCCTTTTTATCATCCCGCCAAAAGGCGGGATCCAGGTCGTTACCCTTCCGTCGATAGGTTCTGGATCCCGGACAAAGACATTCCGGGATGACGACTTTTTTGGCCATTCTGACAATGTCTATTTCGCCGGGATGACGATTCTTTTCGAATGCTCGGGTCGGGCTATTCTTTTAAGATATGAGATTTTACGATTTCGCGGAGCTGATTGGGGCGAAATGGTTTCACAAGAAACCCTTTCACATTGGGTTCCTGTTTGAGCATCTGAACCGTGGAAGTATCAAAATCAACAGCAGAAAACATAACAATGGGGATATGCGCAGTGGTCTTCTCAGAGTGGAGCATGCGAACAGCCTCATATCCTCCAATGTCTGGCATCATGACATCCATGAGAATGAGCTGCGGTTTAACGTGTTTGGCCTTTTCAAAAGCCTCTCGACCATTATGAGCAGGAATCAATCGATAAAAATCGCCCAATGTATCAAAAACCACTGATTGAAGAGCAATATCATCATCAACAACCAAGACTCTTGGAAGATTTTGAGATTCAATACCCAAATCAATAACTTTAAAATCAACCATAATTTACCAACCTGATATTGGTTTTCCTTCTGTATCCATGTGGGTGGCGTTGACATAAACCAACCCATTAAGGGTTTGATAAACCCAGTCCCCACCGTTGTCCAACCGATCATTGACCGTGTTTAGTTTCTTTTTGAACAAATGGGATAGTTCTACATAAGGAATCTTTTTTATATATTGAGGAATCAATGCATCAGCAAGCCGTGTTTCCGGTTTTCCGTCATCCGACGGAAAGAGACCAAAATTATCCGAATAATAAATGGCGATCGCTCCCCGAATATCACCCAAATTGGCTTTGGTCTGGCCTTCACGCGATTGATAGAGCATGGTCCGAAATTTTGGATAGGTAATGGCCACCACCACACTCAAAACAACGATGATGACCACCAATTCCATAACAGTAATCCCGGATTCCGATTTTCTGAGTTTCATATGATTAAAAAGTTGACGGTTTTTAAGCGAAATTTCAAGCTGTTTTTAATAAAAAAAAGGGCAAGAAGTTGAGCAGATCTATGGATCAACCCACTTTCCTTCCTTTTTGATCAATTCAATTAATTTTTCATCCGCAATGGCGCTGGGGATCGACTTCTGCACACAAGTTTTTCCGACGTAGAGGTTAATTTTCCCAGGTCCCCCCCCCACATAGCCAAAATCAGCATCTGCCATTTCACCGGGACCGTTGACAATACAGCCCATAATGGCAATCTTGACCCCCTTCAAATGGCCTGTCTTAGACTTGATGCGTTCGGTTGTGGTTTGCAAATCAAATAGGGTTCGACCGCAAGAAGGGCACGACACAAACTCGGTTTTACTTAAACGACTTCCACAAGCCTGCAAAAGATTGTAGGAAAACCCCACTCCCTCATGGGAATAATTCTGGGTGCTGACCGAAATGACATCCCCAATTCCATCACAAATCAAACTCCCCTGAATAAGAGCTGTTTGGTAACCAGGATTTTCTTCCAAACCATACAGAACAATGGGAACCGAAATATTTCGTTTTTTTAATTGGGTAACCAATGCCCGTGTCGAATAAACATTATCAAGAGTTGGGATGCCCTCCAATCCAACCAAAATCTTTAAAGGTGATTGGGCAGGGATCAGATCAGCCCATATGACATTTCTTTCCGGAAAAGCAGGAGAAACGTCATATGGTCCGATCTGATCCTTGTTTATTCGGAGTATGAGCAAGGATTGATCACGTTGGCATTTTTCCATGAGGGAATTCAAGCTTGACCTATTTATCTCCGAATCAATCGAGCACACATATCCATCAGCTTGTTCTGGAATCACAGTGGGGATAGAAGAACCTGAAAAAGAGATCCAAAAGGAAAGCCGATCTGTTTCTTTGGCCATTTCCTCTTTGAATCGACGATAGTCATTAAAAAAATTATCTCCATAATAGGGGATCTCCAAGATTTCCGGAGGCGTATCTTTTTTACATCGTAACTCAAGAAAAGGGAGAAAAGTGGAAGCTGTTGATTTTTTAAGATCAACACGGGTCAGAACACGAAGAGGAGAAGATCCGCCAATTGTGATGGGACCCGAAGAGATCTCTTCGGAACGCCGTTTTTCATAGGAGAATCGATCCTCAACATACGAAGGAATATTTTCTTCTTCTGATATTGGAGGTATTGAGACACCCCGTTGAGAATAGCGTTCAGCCAAGACCTTTGCGACAGGAATTTCAAATTCGGGATCCTCTGTTAAAGAAACCCGAATGGTGTCCCCAATCCCATCTTCGAGAAGACCCCCAATTCCCACCGTAGATTTGATGCGACCATCTTCTCCATCCCCGGCTTCGGTGACACCAAGATGCATGGGATAATCCCATCCCTCTTTATCCAACCGGTGAACCAATAAACGATAAGCCGAAATCATGACTCGGGGGCTGGAAGCTTTCATTGAAAAAATGAGGTCATGGAATTCATATTTTTGACAGATTCGTGCAAATTCAAGTGCTGATTCGACCATTCCCAAAGGAGTATCCCCGTGGCGATTGAGAATGCGATCCGAAAGGGATCCATGGTTGGTACCAATACGCAATGCTTTTTTCTGTTTCTGGAGCTTTAATAGAAGCGGAACAAATTGATCTTCCAATCTATTAAGTTCACTTTGGTATTGTTCATCTGAATATTCCCGAACTTTGAAGGCTTTGCTATCCACAAAATTTCCAGGATTAATCCGAACTTTTTCCACCATATCAGCAGCAATCAAAGCAGCATCCGGACGGAAATGAATGTCGGCAACCAAAGGAACAGTGGTGTTTTTTTTGGTCAGTTCATTTTTAATGTTCTCTAGATTATGCGCTTCACGAACGGTAGGGACTGTCAGCCGGACAATTTCACAACCCACATCAACCAAAGACCGAATTTGCCCAACCGTGGCCTGGGTATCCATGGTGGGGGTCGTTGTCATAGATTGAACGCGAATGGGATTGGACCCACCAACACCAACCAAACCAATCTTAACTTCACGGGTCTGTCGTCGTTGGTATCTGTAGGGATGAAATCGATTAATAGGCATCTTGACCAAATTCATGGGGTTTTAACTGTACCGTATTTGATTTATCTTACACAAAATTTCTGTTATTGTTAGAATCTAAAATTCATCTTCCACAAATGGGGGCGAGGTATGAAATCTTTTATTTTTCCGTTAAGCCTTCTCTTTTCGAGTCTCTTCTTACTTTCTTGTAGCGA
>MSYE01000232.1 GCA_002176905.1 bacterium F11
ATTCATAGGACTCGCGGGTAATTTGTTCTTCAAAAAGAGAATGGAGAACAACCGCTGACATGCCAACATCCTCCATCTTGCGAATGTTGTCTGTTTTTTCGGACAAGGTGGAGGAGGCCGCCACCAATGGATTTTTTAACGTCAGATTTAAATATTTTGTTTCGAGGTTCATACTGTTTTCTCTCCGTTAGAGGGTTTTTCTTTTTTTTCATGTGAAAATGCGGCCAATTGTTGATAATAACGATATCGTTGTGAAACATCTTCCTGGGCTTTCTCAAGTAAGTCTTTGGCCTCATTCGGATGACTTTTCGTTAACATCTTGAATCGGTTTTGTTTGTAGAGAAAATCTTTCAGGGGAATTCGTGGGGGAGGAGAATCAAGCGTTAATGGTGATTTGCCTTGGTCGGCCAAATTGGGGTTGTATCGATACAACGGCCAATAACCAGAACTAACAGCTTCTTTTTGATCTCGCATTCCGGTGGTCATATTAATTCCGTGGGCAATACAATGGCTGTAACCAATAATGAGAGAAGGGCCACGATACGCCTCTGCTTCCAAGAAGGCGCGAAGCGTATGTTCGTCCCGTGCTCCCATGGCCACGCTGGCCACATAGACATTTCCATATGTCATCGCCATCAAACCCAAATCTTTTTTGGCGGCCGGTTTTCCCGACACCGCGAATTTGGCAACGGCACCACGGGGTGTTGCTTTGGACATTTGACCACCGGTGTTGGAATACACCTCTGTATCCAAAACAAGAATATTCACATCTTTTCCTGAGGCCATCACATGATCCAGGCCCCCATAGCCGATATCATAGGCCCATCCATCTCCTCCTACGATCCAGACACTTTTTCGAACCAGAAAGTCGGCCAATTGAAGAAGCCGTTGCGATTCAAGAGAGGCTTCTTTCTTTAATTTATCTTTTAATAGTTGAACACGGGTTCTCTGTTCATGTATCTCGGCTTCGTCCTTCTGCTCACACAACAAGATCTCCTTAACCAAATCACTTCCTATCTGGGACTCAAGTTTCTTTAAGAGATCAATAGCGATTCCCATTTGCGTATCAACGGAAAATCGAAAACCCAACCCGAATTCGGCGTTATCTTCAAAGAGAGAATTGGACCAGGCCGGACCCCGTCCATCTTGGTTCTTTGTCCAGGGAGTGGTTGGCAGGTTTCCTCCGTAAATGGACGAACAACCCGTGGCATTGGCCACGATAGAACGATCACCAAACAATTGCGACATAAGTTTTATATATGGTGTTTCTCCACAGCCCGCACAGGCGCCAGAAAATTCAAATAAGGGTTGGAAAATTTGACTCGCCCGAAGCTCTTCTCGTTTAAGTTTGGTTCGATCAAATTCAGGGATGCCAAGAAAATAATCCCAGTTTTTCTTCTCTTGCTCACGAATCGGATCAATTGGGCTCATGTTAATGGCCTTCAACCGTGTTTCCGATTTGTTTTTGGCTGGACATATATCGACACAAAGGGCACAACCGGTACAATCTTCAGGAGCCACTTGTATCGTAAAAGATTGCCCCGCCCAATCTCTATTTTTTGCGTTTGATGACCGGAAGGCAGAAGGAGCACTCTCATTGACTTTGGGATCGTAAACTTTGGCTCGAATCACCGCATGGGGACACACCATCACGCATTTCCCGCACTGAATACACACGTTCTCATCCCAGACAGGAATCTCCTGGGCAATGTTTCTCTTCTCATATTGGGCTGTTCCAGTAGGATAGGTGCCATCAACAGGAAACACACTCACGGGAAGCTCATCACCACGACCACCCAAGATGGGCATTAAAACTTTTTGTACAAATTCAGGAGCGGCCTTCAATCCATTAGAGGAAACATCTTTTCTTGGTGTCACCTCTGCGGGGACATTGACCGGATGGAGATGTGCCAGGGATTGATCCACCGCATTAAAATTCATCTGAACTATTTCTTCCCCTTTGTTGCCATAGGTTTTTTGAATATGTTCCTTAATGGAGGAGATGGCCTGATCCTTTGGAAGAATATCGGATATAGCAAAGAAACCTGTTTGCATAATGGTATTGATTCGACTTCCCAATTTGTTTTCTTTGGCCACCCGATAAGCATCAATCACATAAAACTTGATTTTCTTGTTGATAATGGTCTCTTGTATTGAGGAAGGAATGTGGGACCAAATCTCGTCTGGGCCAAAAGGGCTGTTCAATAAAAATGTCCCTCCCTCTTCAATTTTTTCAAGTACATCGAATTTCTCAAGGAACAGGAATTGATGGCATCCAACAAATTGGGCTTTCTGAACAAGATAAGAGGAGCGAATTGGGTTGGGGCCAAAACGCAAGTGAGAAACCGTCACAGATCCCGATTTTTTGGAATCATAAACAAAATAACCTTGGACAAAATTGGGGCTTACGTCTCCAATAATTTTAAGAGAATTCTTGTTCGCACTGACGGTTCCATCGGCTCCCAAACCAAAGAAAAGGGCCCGTATTTCATTCGGGCCCTCAGTGACAAAGGATGGATCGTATTTCAAACTGTTACCGGATACATCATCCTCAATTCCAATACTAAAAAGATTTTTTGGGTTTGGTTTCTCCATCTCTTCAAATATGGCTTTGACCATAGCGGGTGTAAATTCTTTTGAAGATAGACCATAACGCCCTCCAACAATAAGGGGCCGGGATTTGAATTGTTCTTCGGCTTCAGGTCCATAAAAAGCATTTCTGACATCCAGAAGCAACGGTTCTCCCGCGCTACCGGGTTCCTTGGTCCGATCCAAAACCGTAATTGACTTAACGGTCTTCGGAATGGCTCCCAAAAAGTGAGAATTAGAAAATGGTCGATAGAGACGGACCTTTAAGACACCGACTTTTTCTTCATTTTTCTGGGTGAGGTACTCCACTGTCTCATGAGCCGTGTCTGCACCCGAACCCATCAGCACAATAATCCGCTCTGCCTCGGGATGCCCAACATAATCAAACAACCGGTACGAACGGCCTGATAAGCGGCCAAATTTCTCCATGGCTTTTTGAACGAGAAAAGGACAGGCCTCATAAAAAGGATTAACAGCCTCTCTGGCTTGAAAGTAAACATCTGGATTTTGCGCGGTTCCTCTGAGAACAGGAGCGTCTGGGGTTAGGGCTCTTTTTTTATGTGCCCAGACCAATTTTTCATCGATCATTTCTCGGATAATTTCATCAGACAGCAGATTTATTTTGGAGACCTCATGGGACGTTCGAAAACCATCAAAGAAATGAACAAAGGGAATTTGGCTCTCTAGGGTTGCCGCCTGTGCAACGAGGGCCAAATCCATGGATTCTTGAACCGATGCCGAAGACAGAAGAGCAAATCCGGTGGAACGAACCGCCATCACATCAGAATGATCGCCAAAAATGGAAAGGGCCTGACAAGCCAGAGACCGGGCTGCAACATGAAAAACAGAGGGGGTTAGCTCACCCGCAATTTTGTACATATTGGGGATCATCAGGAGAAGCCCCTGAGATGCGGTGAAAGTGGTTGCCAATGATCCTGTTTGGAGGGCCCCATGTAGGGCCCCGGCTGCTCCGGCTTCGCTTTGCATCTCTTGAACCATGGGGATATGGCCCCATATGTTCCGATCTCCTGAGGCAGACCAGATGTCCACCCATTCCCCCATGGGAGAGGAAGGGGTAATGGGATAAATGGCCATCACCTCGTTGGTTTTAAAAGCGACATAGGCTGCTGCTTCGTTTCCGTCTACGATTGTTTTTGTTTGATTCATTATCTTAATCTCTTTTATAGTTTGTTGGTCTAAAAATAAATCTGATTTTTCGGTCCGTTTTAACATTTTTGTCACTCACTCTAGGGAATTTAGGAAGAATTTTAGGACCTCAATAATAGAAAAAATAGAAGAAAAAGGGGGAAAGTAATAGAATAGGAATAGGGAATAGGGGTCAGGTGTTCGGTGTTCGCTAGTTTGTCACTTCCATCCAATATTTATAGTTTTAATTTTCCATCAGATAAAGAGTCCCAATGACAAAATCCTTCCCTCTCAATTGAAATAAAGAGATCTGAGGGAATCCTGGTTTTGGATCAGATTTTAAAATCAACTACCGAATAC
>MSYE01000233.1 GCA_002176905.1 bacterium F11
GTATTACGATGTGACCAAACCCACCACAACGATTTACGAGCCGGGACAAGCGAGTTTCATTTCTGCCATGAGTCAAGTCAAAGGGACAGCGTATGATAAGACAGCGGAAGTGGAGAGTTTGCTGGCAAGTGGTGTGCAAGTCCGGGTCTTGGAAGAAGGCGGGGATTGGTGGGGTGGCGTAACATTCAACCAACCAGATGGGAACTCGGCCTGGCGGGATGCGGTTGTGGGGTCGACGACAAGCTGGGTTTTTGATGATTCGTTTATCACAGCACAATTGATCAGTGGGACAACATACTTGGTGCAAGCAAGAGTGAAAGATCGAGCTGTGCCAGCCAATCAAGGGCCATCCTCAGATGGAACTGATTCCAACTTTACCTTAGGGGTAGATTCTGTCACCATCCGGGCCGATAAAGATCCTCCGGTGTCAGGAATATTCCTGCCCCCACAAGGTCCTACGACATATTCAAAATCATTGCCTGTGATTTCGGGAACCAGCTTTGATGCAATCTCGAGAATAACAGACAAATCGCAAGTGACGTTGAGTATAAAGGAAGATAATCCCAGTGGTCGATGGTGGAACAGCGCATCGACATTTACTGAAACGAGCGAGCAATTTTATGAAGCAACTAGCCTCTTAGCAGAAAATTCGACCTGGACACAGACATCGCCAAATTACACGCATGGATATACATATCTCATACGTGTTCAAGCAACTGATAATGTTGGGCCACCAGGAAACAGCGAGCCATTGGTGAGCTTGGCGAGTGCGACGTTTATCTACGATATAAATTACCCAACAGCCACAGTAACTTTCCCTGCAAACGGTTCAGTTGAATCTCAGTTAACAGCTGTTACTGGAAATACCGTTGAAGAATTTGTTACGAATGAAGTTAGGATAACAATGAGAGACGATACGACAGGTTTGTGGTGGGATCAAGGGGGATCTACATTTACTCTAATTGATGCAGCAAAAGTGTTTTACTTGGCGACCCCTGATACTCCTGGTGATTGGAGCAATTGGACATGGGCGTTTGATGAGGCCAAACTGCAAAATGGAAGAGACTACACCATCCAGATTTATGCCTTAGACGCTGCTGGAAACCAACAACCAAATCAAACGAGTGGTTTTAAATGGGACGTAGAAGATCCTGTTTCCTTTGTATCTTTGCCACAAGATGGTTCATTTAAGGGTGTGGGAACATTAACCATCATCACAGGAACAGCTGATGATATTAATAATATAAACAAAGTGGAGGTTTCCATTAGACGTGTATCGGATGGATGGTACTGGGATACTTCAAGGAACGATTTTTACAATAATGGTGGAACGCCATTATACATTGGAACACCAGCGACACTATTACCCCCTGCCTTGATTCTGCCACGCATATGGGAACAAACAGCTCAATTGCCCCCGGATGGAAAGTTAGGCAACGGTGAGCAGTACCGAGTTCAGGTTCGTGCAACGGATAGCCCGGGGAATGTGCAGCAAATAATCGATCCAGGAATCGTATTTACATATGATGTTTCTCCACCATCGGTTGATATTCAATTCCCTGAAGAGGATGGAATCTATCCCGCCATTACTGTCCTCTCAGGTACAGCTCAGGACAATTTCAATACCAAACAAGTTCAAATTCGCATGAAAAATAAGAGCAGCAATGAATACTGGGATGATTCGATTCCAGGTTTTGATGCTCCTGATGTTTGGAATGTGGCGGATGGATCTTCTCCAACGAATTCGACAGTTGACTGGACCTATACCAGTCTGCCTGCTCCTTGGGCCAATCAATCCTATGAATTGAATGTGCGTGCCGTAGACGAAGCAGGAAACTTTACCGCAATTTATTCAACTATTACGAAATTTACATTTGATAATGTTCCCCCAACCACTGTTTCCACTTATCCTGTCAGCGGGCTTACCTATAATTTTATCAGTAACATTGCTGGTACAGCGCAAGATGGAAGCGATCCCAGAGATGTTGATCAAATACGGGTAAAGATTTGGAGGGTGATTGGAGGAACCACGGATTACTGGGATGCGGGGAATTGGGATACCCCTGTGGCTTGGAACTTGGTTTCCTATAAGAACAATGTGAGTGGTAGTCTGTGGAACTGGGTTTATGCCCATCCCGACTTTGTTAAACAGGCTCCCTTGCCCCATGCCTGGGATACCAATACGACCTATTACTTTATGTCAAGAGCTTTTGATAAAGCAGGAAACTTGGGAGTAGAAAGCTCAACCAAATCTTTTGTGTTTGACAACTTGGCTCCTGTTTCAAGAGTGTCTCTTCCCGGTGCTGATCAAGCTTACCATTCAAGCGATTTAACGATTCTCTCTGGTACATCTGTAGATGAAACCAGTCCTCTCACTGACGTAAAGATTTGGATTAAAGAAGAAGAAGGGAATAAATGGTTTGACGGTGGAGGTTTTGACTCTAACACTTCCTATTATTTTAGTGTGTCTCAATTATTCTCGGCGTCATGGACTTATACTTCCGGGGCACTCTCAACGGAATTTGATGCGGGGGATGGAAATCATTATGTTATTCAGTCCTCCGCCAGTGATGTTATTGGGAATATTGAGGCACCAACGGTTCAGAATCGGTTCTTAATTGATAAAACCAAACCAGATTCAATCGTTAATATGCCAGTGAATGGTATGGTTTATGAACCCAATCGAACGATTTATGGAACTGCCGCGGATCCAGGATTTACCACAGGAATTGATGGAACAGGTTCTGGTGTTGTGAATACACTTGGTTGGCATCAAGGAAATATTGAAATCCTTCTTCTTAGAGATGAAGATCCCATCAATCTCGGAGGAGGCCCGATCAGTTACCCGAATTATGGTGGGAATGATTATTTCTGGAATGGCTCGACTTGGGTGTTAACAGGCGGGGGAGAAACGTGGCGAGCAGTTGACAGTGTTGAAGCCAACGGAAATTGGACCTTTTCAGATATTGTCACAAGCAGTGGATGGGTTAAAGGAAAGTTTTATACAGCTTGGATTCGGGCGACAGACAACGCTGGGAACGTGCAAACCGCATCGATTAATCCGGGTCCACAATTTCAAATTGCCGATCCTGCTGATCACTTTATCATAACGGGATTAACCGATGGAGAGGTTGCGGGTTTTGATCATACTGTCACAGTTGAGGCTGTTGACTCAGAAGGATATCGTGCCACTGCTTATCCAGGGACTGTAACCTTCTCAGTCGCAAATGGACACGAAAGCCCTGATGACAATGATACAGTAGATGATATTTATGGACTGCCAAAGAACTATACCTTTACACAGGCAGATGCAGGAATAAAGACCTTTACCACTTCGGTCCGCTTCAGACGATCAGGGCTAAGAGAATTACGTGTTAATGACACAATAGATCCCATTTCTGGTCTGCAATCAAACATCACTGTTCTCTCAGCTGCTGCTGAAAGGTTGTTGGTTGTTCCGGATGGTCAGAATCATTCACCAGGTGAAACCACAGCACCCAATGGAGGAGATGGTGTCTCAGACTCACCAGCAACCAAAACAGCGGGTAACTCTATTGTGACCGAGATCATGGTTGTTGATAAGTATTGGAATATCGTGACCTCATCCAATCCCACTGTCAATGTGACAACTTCGGATCCTTTTGATACCGAGCCTGGTTCTACGGCCTTAAGTGGCGGCACAAAAACCGTAAATATTGTTATGACCACAGCGGGCAACCAAACCATTACAGCTTCTGGGGCGGGAATTCCTGGAACGTCAGATGTCATTACTATTAATCCAGATTCAGCAGACAGGCTGGTTGCCGTCCTTCCTGGTGAAACTCGAACCCAAGGAAAATACAATGTGGCACCCTTTGGTAAAAGCGGAACAGTCTCTTATATTGCGGCTGGTGTGCCCATGAATGTTGATGTTTACTCTGTTGATCAGTTTTTCAATTTGGATACATCAGTTGGGATTCAAGTTAATGCCCAACTGCCAAATGATGATTATGATATAACACCAGCCCCTCTCACCCTTGTCAGTGGGGCCACAGCCTTTGTGCTCACTCCTATTGTGGCGGG
>MSYE01000234.1 GCA_002176905.1 bacterium F11
GAATAAGCCCATCAAACGATTCCGGATCTTCGTTGCGACCGCCGTGGCTCCAGAATCTACCGGTTCCCTTCGTCTGTTCGTTCTCCCCAATTTTGCCATCTTGGTCATCATCATACGCCAACACCAACCGGAAGGTATTGGGATCATAAGCTTGGCGAACCACATTAAATTGATGATTATAGGAACCGTCCCGCCCAATGGTTTCGCTCACCGTATCGGTTTGAACGATCCGTGCCAATCCCACGCGGTTGTCCCCGAGAAAGGGAAGCTTCTCCAACATCGATTCCGGTGGAAATTCAAATACACGATAAGATTGTTCCAAAGTTCCCACGGTGGTGTCCCACATCTCTTCGGGAGCGTTTTCCAAGGTGTTGTTCCAAGAATCTTCGATGCTCATACCCGGCGGGATTTCATCGTTATCCCGACCCGAATGAGAAATGAAACTTCCCAAACCATGGGTTCTCTGTTCACCTTCGTTCCATTTATCATCTCCGTTTGTATCCACCAAGTCCACCATCACTGCTTTGTCGTTGTAGGCAAAGGTGGTTTCCAAATGTTGTTTGTTATAAGACCCATCCAACCCATAGGAGCGGGTCTTGTTGTCGGTGTGGACACGTCGGGTCACATCGATCAGGTCCTCACCCAAAAGAATTTGTTTTTGGCCGTAGGTTTCCACAATGTCAAAGTAAGAGATCTCAATGGCCGCATCATCCTTGATAAATCCATGTCCGTCAGAATCCTCGGATACATAGTCAAACCGGTTGGTAATCCCTGTTATATACCCTTTGTCCCGAACTGGACGACCGGTTGGACCCACGGTTTCTTCATAAACGATTTTTTGTACCGAATGATTAAGAAATCCATCATAGGTAAACACGTTGCTGGCACTTTGAGACCAAAGGGTGCGACCATTTTCATCGTATTCGGTTAAACTGTAGCTTTCAGGATGCGCATAAATAGGAGCGTCTTCTCGCTGCGCAAACAAGGGAACCGGAACCCGTTCCAAATCCCACTTACCATCGGCTGCCAAAGGAATATTGGGTTCTTGTTTGGCCGGAGGAACCTGATGCTGGGCTGATTTTTTCATTCGGTTTTGACCAGTAATGGTGTCGTATTCTTGCCAGATCACACCTGTGGTGAGATGGCCTTTGCCGTCATTGACATCCGGATCGCCATCCCAAGCTTCCCATGTTCCCTGACCATCGCCACCTTTCAATCGGCCAAAAATAATTCCTTGTTCCGGCTGGTGCGGGCGTTCTTCGTATTCGTTGGTCACAAGAAGATCCTGTTCAAAGGTCGATCCATCAATATTTTCAGTCACACTCACCGTTTGTGTGGTTAACACTTTGGCTTGGCCATTGAGGACTTTATAGGTCTGATTGTTTTGGGTTGTTTTATCCACATCAACAAACCCTTCTTCATCGAGCTCACCCGATTGGGTGATGTTCCCTTCAGAATCAATACTCCAAGATGCGGTTTCTCCAAAGGTTTCTCCCCCCTCCACATCTATTCGACCCAATTCATCGTAAGCCGTATGGCTATAAGATGCCTGATGGGAAACCGATCCATCAGTGGAAGCCGGATCCGATTGAGACCAGTTGTCTGTTACCCGAAGTTGTCCATTGATCCGTTCAGAAATCTGTTTGGTGATTCCAACAGAATAGTTTCCGTTTCCATCATCGTTGACCACCGATCCCATGGTAAGAGATGAAATACCACGGTTTCGTCTATCATAGGTATAGTCCGTATGATTGGTTTGTTGACTAAAGGAACCATCAATGGAGAAATTTTTGGAAGCGGTATCAGCCCAATCAATTCGGGCTTGTTGTCCGCGCATGATTTTGAAACGCTGATAAGTGGATCCAGAGTTCACATCCCACCATGGATCAGCAGGATTGTCTTTTGTCATGAAATCGTGGTTCTTGGCTTCGGTTAGGAGTTGATCTTTAAATGGTTGTCGTTCGTTTTGCGTCCACTCCCCATCCTCGTTCCGGTCCTCATATATTTCACCTTCATCCCAAATTCCGTTGCCATTGGCATCTTCAAAAGGATCACCATCGTATTTCTGTTTCCAATCTTGCGACAGAATGCGGAAATGGTCCGAGGGATCCAAGTCATAGAGGAAAATGCGGTCGCTTCCAGAGTGGCTGGTGAAGCTCACATAGGCTTCGGTTCGTTCTCCTTGACGCTCATCGCCGTTTTCTCCGTTGATAAAGCCATCGCCGTTGGTATCAAATTCTTCCATCAATCGTCCAAACTCATTGTAAGCATTGTATTGCTCGGTCGTGGAGTGGCTAAACGATCCCTCACGACTTAAGGTGATGGATTCGTTTTTGGTGGAGGTCAATTTGGCCAGGGAATCAAAGAAGATCTCATAATTTTGTTCAATGGTGCCAATGGTGGTATCCCACCAACCGTGTTCATCCAGAAGCCCACGTCGCTTGGGATCAAAGTCAAAATCAATAGCCTCATCCCGACCCGAATGCGCCTCCAGGGTTTCTCCCACTCCTTTGCTGGCCAACAACTTGATCCGGATGGGATCAACGGCAGCATTTAGTTCGTCTGTGTTGTAGGTATTGGTCACGGTCAAAATCTGATGGTTGTAAGAAGAATCCCGACCATGGGTTTCACTGTGGGTCACGGATTTGGCGAGCTTGGCCACGTTGACAACGGTTTCTCCGTTCAATTTGATGGGAAGAAGCTCGTATTCTTGTTCAATGTCGCCTTTGGTGGTATCAAACCATTGGTGGTCTTCAACCTGTTCCCAGGTAAAATCAGGCTCATCGATATCCGGATGGTCGTGACCCGAATGGCTGGTGGAGGTTCCTTTTCCGTAGGTCCGGATTTCTCCCTCGTCCCATTTTCCGTTTCCATTCTCATCTCGAAAATCAATCAAGAAGCCTTCATCATCATACGCATACGTTGTCAATATTTCCTGTTGGCTCCATGCGGTATCCAGGGAACTTTGGACCGTGGTGTTATCGGTCTCCACGCGACGAGTTCGGGTGAAAGGTTGATCCACCCAAATGGGAGGCGTCCAGAAATTATCCGGTAAGTCAAAGGCCAGATAATCTTCTGTTGTGTCCGATTCTATGGTTTCAACTGCCAGCGGATCAACCGCATCAAGCGGATCTTGAACCCAAACCGTGCTGTCGTATTCATGGCGGGTTGAATCCGAATGAATACTACCGTCTTGTCTTTTGTTGTCGTCATACCGGTAGACAACCGTGGTGTTGGTATGGGTATAAAGGTCATCCACCCCAAAATTGTGGGATTCAGATTCCGAGGTCTCCAACATGCCCTCATCAGTATAGGTGTTCACCACCCGATTGGTGGAATGAGCTGAAACAGGTCCATCAGAGGTTCGCCAGGTTTCGGACAACGACATCCGGGCCTGACCGGTTCGAATAATATAATCCTGTCTTGTTTCACCGCTCGCAACAAAATTCCCGCCGCGGGGGTCAATGGTAACCCAGGTTCCTTCACCCCATTGATCATCGAGTTGTCCGGTTTCCATGTTGTATCGGGTGTGAATCAAAAGATCCTGTGTGTTCACGGAACCATCGTTGAGAGTGGTAACCGAGTTTGATGTGCTTAAATAGGATTTGGCCTGGCCAAAAAGAACATAGAATCTTTGCGTGCCACCAATGGTTGTGATCACTTCTCGGTCGTCCTCCATCTCATAGGAACCAGACCGGGTTTCGTTCCCCTCAAAATCAACCGACCAGGAAGCGCTCTCACCGTCGGCACCCACCAAGCGCCCGGTTCTTACGTTGTTCGTATAATTGGTGACGCTGATGGAATGAGAGGGGCTTCCATCAACACCAAAAGAGTCGGAGATGCTGGTGGATTGTCGAACCTTGGCCTGGTTGTTGATGATCTCGTATTCCATAAAGGTTCCGGATCCGGATTCCAGATATTCGTTGGGCTGCCCAAAGGTTTGGGTAAGATTTTAATCCTCGCTAAAGAATTGGGAGAAACCTCGGGTTCTGTCCCCTTCGTCATTTTCAAGAACAAGATGACCAAACTCCTCATAAGCAAAA
>MSYE01000235.1 GCA_002176905.1 bacterium F11
ATGGCGGTGTTCACTGCTCCTCCCAAAATGACCGCCCCCATGACGACCACAAAGGCTTTAAATAGAAACTTCAATGATGCGGGGCCAGCAAGATGCCCCGCCAATCCCACAATAAGATTTTTTCCATATTCAGATACCCTGACATCGTCTGGGATGATCATTACCGCAAAAAAGGTGGCCAGGGCTGTAAAAAGAATACTGAAAACAGAAATCACGATCCCTGCGCGAATCAAATTTTTCAATTTGGGTGATTCAATATCGCGGTAAACTTGCGCCAGAGATTCCTCTCCGCTCATTGCCAAAATGGAGTGTCCCATACCAATGATGATTCCAAAGAGTCCTATGGTTCGAATCCACGGAATATCTTGAAACCATCCCAACGCATGGTCGCTTAATTGTGGTTTGAAGGGGGGCAATTCGGCTCCTCGAATAAAAATGGTGATCAAAGACCAAACAATGATCATGATGACCATCACCCCGGTCCACTTCATGATTTTTAGGGATTTTTCACTTGATTCTTCGATTCCCATGATGTTCTTTCGCCAGAAGTAGAGGGTAATAATAATAGCAATCAACATCGAAGATTGATTTTCGGGGAGTCGCCAAGGAATATGAACCAGGGGAAGGAGGAAATTAATAAAACTGGCCAAATAGTGGCCTGCGGAAACACTGCTAATGGGACCGGTTAATATGTAATCGAACATGAGGGCCGATACCGCAACCTTCGCCATGTTGGATCCCAAGGCTGTTCGAACCGTTTTGTAAACACCGCCGCGTACAAACATGGCGCATGACTCGATGTAGACAATACGAACAAGATTCGCAAATAGCATCACACCGAGAACAAACCAGGGAGCGGCTTTTCCGATGGATTTCTCTGCAATCCCACCCACATAGTAAGCACTTGAAGCCAAGTCGCACAAGACGACCGCTGCTGCTCGCCAAAAAGAAATAAACGACAACATTGCTGAGGTCACGATGATGGCGGTTGATGTTTTACTTAAAGGACGAGACAAAGGGCTTCGGGATTGTGGAGGGGTATCATCCATGGGGACCCTCAAGTTCGTGGGCTTGAATGAGGGAGAGTGCTTTTGTGGGATCGTTTGTCTGAAAAAGGCTTTCTTTTAAGGTGTTATTTTGAAAAAGCCAAGAGGCCTTAGACAGGACCTGTAAATGGCGAGACAACTCCCCTTCGGGAGAAAGGAAAAGGAAGATAAAGTTGGTTAATGGAGCCCCTTCTTTTGGGGATTGGAAACCATGGGGAAGGACTCCCAAGGCAGCGTGAATTCTGGTCAATTTCGGAAGTCGGGCATGAGGGAGGGCTATTCCAGTTTGGGTAAAAGTGCTGGTAACCTTTTCGCGTTCCATGACAGATTGAAAAGCTCTCTGCAGCGGAACGGATGGGTCGTTTTCACAAATCCTTTGAACCAATGGTTTGAGGACCATCGATTTTTTTTCTGAAGGTTCTAGAAAGAGAATGGTGCCAGCCGTTAACAATTCACCAATCTTGACGGATGGGGGTTGAGGTGACGGTTGGGGAGAAGGGGGGTTCTCTTTAGCCTTGGATTTTTTAAAGAAGTTACCAAAGGGGGTCATATTTAGAATCCCAATCATGAAATAAAAAGGGCTCCTCGGCAAGTCTCAAGGGGAGATATCAGTGACCCCACCCTTCTTATCAAAACATATAAGAATGTAATCCAAAATTGGAACCCAAGAAAAAGTGAATATCTTAAAACGGAAGTTCTCACAACTTTCGTGTAGCCCAGTTCGATAAGCGCTGATCCTATCATCACGATTCACCAGATTAGCCTTGAATTCTCATTGGGTTTCAAAATGGCCTTAGAAGGCCTGCTAACAAAGTGGTTTTTAAAACAATCAAAACTCCCTTTAATTACGACATGTTTTTATTGTCAGGCTGGCGGATGTCTCGCTTTCTGGTACCAGAACATTTCGGTAAAGAACCCAATTTCAATAAAAATTCATTTTCTCTTTAGGATTTCTTGATATGGGATTCTTAAATTGTTCTTAGCAAATCTGACGAACAAATATCTAACGAAGGAGAAAAACAATGAATTACTGTAAAAAAGGATTAAAAAGTATTTTTACAATAGCCACTATTGGCTTGGTTGGAGTAATGTTGAATGCACAACCCTCTTTTGGTTGGCATGCGATCTGCGGACTTAATGTGCCTGCTTGGGCTATTGAAGCTCTGCTCGAGAAGTGCTATCCCGGTGAGGATTGTAAGTTTGGAGATCTTGACTTAGATGGCAACATCGGAGCTGGTGACCTTAATATTATTGGCCAAAATTGGCAACAAAGCGGAAAATCGTATTGGGAAGGAGATTTAACCAATGATGGCCGGGTTGATGCCCTGGACTTAAATGTTCTTGCCCAAATATGGGGGAGTTAATCCCCTCCCCTGGTGGTGTGAGTCAAATGCTTCTTTGCATATCAAACGGTCGTCATTCCCGAATGTCTCTATCGGGAATCCATCTTTTCAAACTATTTTCTGGATCCCCGATAGAGACATTCGGGGATGACGATTGTAATGGGATTCCAGACGCACTACACTAGATCCTATGTCGAATACATAATATAATAAGGAACTTCACCCTCCTCGATGAGGTTTGAAATAGAAAAGGAGTTCCTTTATGTCTCAGCTAACGCAAAATATCCCAGCTGTTATTGTCGAAGAACAATCATTTATTAGACGCGTCTACAATTGGATGGCGATTGGGCTGGGGCTTTCTGCTTTTGTTTCCTTTTCTCTTCTTTCCAATCCACAACTTCTTTTGGCCTATTTGCAGAGCCCGCTTAGGTGGGTTCTTCCCATTGGAGAACTTGTTCTGATTTTTTGGCTTTTCGCTCGTATTCATACTTTTTCGACCGGGAAAGCCACATCCGTCTTTCTCTTTTATGCCTTTTTGAATGGGATTACGCTTACACCCCTTCTTCTTCAATACACACGGGTTTCCATTTTCTCTACTTTTTTTGTGACGGCTGCAACCTTTGGTGTCACCAGTTTCTATGGGTACACCACCAAGAAAGATCTTTCCAGTATGGGGGGATTGTTGTTTATGGGGTTGATCGGCATCATTATTGCCAGTTTGGTGAACATTTTCTTTAAGAGCCCCGCTATTTACTGGGTTGTTACTTACATTGGTGTGGGTTTGAGTATTGGTTTAACCGCTTATTACACCCAACAAATCAAACAGATGAGCCGCGGTATTTGGAAGGGGCATGACATGGAAGGGAAGGGAGCGATTATTGGTGCCCTGATGCTCTACTTGGCTTTTGTTATGATGTTTGTTTACTTGTTGCAAATTTTGGGTAATCGTCGATAATTAATCATCCTCTTTATCCACAACGTTATCCACAGTGTTCACAAATAGAACCAAATACCCTATAATCCCAGCTCGTTAAAAACGTATTTAAAAATCATGCCGAATTCAATTGGTACAGCCGATCAAGTTGCATTGAAAAACACAACAGATAATGTGATTTCTGTAAAAAAGGTCTATAGGCAGAGCCATTTTGCTCCAGCCTTTGTTTTCCTTCCAGCCGAGCGAAGACAGGCTCTTAAGGTTTTATACGCGGTATGTCGGATCTTGGATGATGCTGTTGATAAAGAAGATAGGGGGTCACCCCTTCCTTTTTTGGAGGCCTGGAGGAACGTATTTGAGAAGAAAGAGGCTTATTTTGTTAAAGAGTTTGGATATCTTGATCTAGCAAAACAGTATTTGTTCATTTCCGAGCAATTTCAGATTCCACCGTTTGCAATGATTGATTTAATTGAAAAAGGGGTGTCGGTGGATTTGGAAAAAAACCGGTTCCAAACTCCAATGGAAACCGAAGCTTATTGCTATGGTG
>MSYE01000236.1 GCA_002176905.1 bacterium F11
TGCTCTACTCACCACAACCACAAACTGACCCCGGACCATGATTCTGGACAAAACAGCCTCTACCCTCTTTTGCATCGTCATCTCAAGGGCCAGTTTCTCCCCATCCCAAGAGGTTTCAGCCCATAATAGGAAGCGAACCCCCAAGACCAAAAGGATCAGGAAGATTCCGCTTCTAGCGACGAACTTCCACTTTGTTTGAACGCTTGGAACCATAAAGGAATTTCCTTAACACTTTATTGTGTGGATCGAACTGCAAAGCTTTTGTCCAAATTTTCTTCGCTTTATCTTTTTCATTCATTGCATAGTAAGCTGATCCCAATCGGGTCAGTGCGAGAACATTATTTGGCTCCAAATCCAGAACATCGCTACATTCACCAATAGCGGTGAGGTATCTCCCATCGTAAATTGCCTCCAAGGTTGCCTGAAGTTTGAAATCAATGAGGCTAATTCCAGGGGAGAGATTTTCCACTTGAACTTCAGGATGATCTTTCTCGATTAGCCGTCTGACCCGGACCACCTCTGGTCGCAAAACCTTTTTCTCGGCCGCATAGGTCAACGCATTAAGCGCTCGTTTGGGATCGTTCTCCAAATAGCGAATAATAGCCAAACGAACAATATACCCCTGAAACTCTTCTGAAATTTCTTGTTCGACAATAGGGGTGATACCCTCCAATTTCCGCCTCACATCTTGTATGGCATCATCATTTGGAAGACGTCTCTCCGCCTCACGAAATGTTTCGAGAGCATCATTAAACTTCCCCTTCTGATATTGAGCCACTCCTTCTTCATACAACCTGGATGCCTCATCTTGTGCCTCGGCGGAACGAAGCTGTTGCTGTTTTTCCTGAAGCATCAAACGTGTCCGCTCGGTTTCAAGGTCTACTACATTCAATCCCATTGGCTTGAAGTTTCCAATCAAACGATCGAGGATCAGGATTCTTTCATGCAAACTCAATCCATTTCCAACCTGCTGGCGGTAGATCGCTATCTCCTTATCCAATTCCTCACGCAGTGTGGGAAGAATATTATCGGCTGAGTCCCAGCTCCAGGCCCTTAGCGATATGGGGAAGGAAAAAATTAAAAACAACCCTAAAATTAAATGTGTTTTTTGGGCTTTTCTCATTAAATATCCCTTGAAAATCTCAAGTTTCAGCTCATTACATATTTAGGCCCAATTTGGTCAAATTTCAAGCTATTTCTTCGAAGGAAATAAAGAAATTGCTCACAAAAATTTTGGGCAAAAATGGTGCTTAAAATCGAGATGGCACAACTTCCCCCATTGATCATCCCCCCATATTTCAATTGGGAAGATGAATCTTATCTTCATGCCCTTTTGTTATACTCCGCCATATGAACGCGATTCTTTTTCATGAACATGGTGGCCCTGAGGTATTAAAACAAGAGCACCTCCCTGATCCGGTGGCTCAAAATAACCAAGTCTTGGTTCAGGTAAAAGCCGCTGCTTTGAATCATCTCGACATTTGGGTAAGGAAGGGAATACCAGCCTATAAAGTATCACTCCCCCATGTTTTGGGCTCTGATGGGTCAGGTATTGTCCACTCGATGGGGCCAGAAGCTGAAGGGGTCTCAGAAGGAGACCGGGTTCTTATTTTACCGGCAATGTACTGTGGCCAATGTCATTACTGTCAACGTGGGAAAGAGAATCAATGTGACCAATTTCATATTTTGGGTGCCAAAGAAAAAGGAACTTATGGAGACTTGGTTTTGGTACCAGACGAGAACATTATTCCCCTTCCAGAAAATTTTTCTTTTGAAGAGGCGGCTTCATTTCCCCTGGCCTATTTAACAGCCTGGCATATGCTGATGGGAAGAGCCAAACTCAGCCCATCGGATTGTCTCCTTGTTGTCGGGAGCAGCTCTGGTGTTGGTTTGGCCGCCATTCAAATCGCCAAATGGAAAGGGGCCAGGGTTCTGGCTCTCACCACAAATGAAACCAAGAAAGAAAAGGTTAAAAAAGCTGGAGCCGATGAGGTTTTCCTATTGAAAGACAATAATACGTTTTCTCAATGGGCATTGGATTTAACAAAAGGACGGGGTGTGGATGTTGTATTTGAACATGTGGGCCCGGCCACGTGGGACTCCAGCCTGAAATCTCTCGCTCGTTATGGAAGGCTGGTTACTTGTGGCGCCACAACAGGACCATCAGTGGAATTGGATTTGCGATATATGTTTGGGCGCGATCTATCTATTTTTGGAGCCAAGATGGGAACACGGAAAGAATTTCAGGAATTGGCCTCGTTGGTATTTTCAGGGAAAATCAAACCCATCATTGATAAGATTTTTCCATTTGAAGCCGCTTCAGAGGCTCATGCTTACCTGGAAAATAAACATCAGGTTGGGAAAGTGTTACTCTCCTCTCAGGGGAGTTAAACCAATGAGGCCACCAAATCACCCACTTCACTGGTTGTCAGACCCATTCGTCCCGCTTGCAGACTCTTGATTTTTCCGGAAGAAAGCGCTTTGAAAACAGCTTGATCAACGGCGTGGGCCGCTTCAGATTGCCCGATTTCATCCAACATCATTGATCCCGCACAAATTGAAGCCAAGGGATTGATCATGTTCTTTCCCGTATATTTGGGTGCCGATCCGCCGATAGGCTCAAACATCGAAACACCTTCAGGATTCAAATTTCCACCCGCCGCAATTCCCATACCACCTTGGATCATGGCCGCGAGATCGGTAATGATGTCTCCAAACATATTATCAGTCACGATCACATCAAACCACTCTGGATTTTTTACCATCCACATGCAGGTGGCATCCACATGCGCGTAATCAGTTTTGATATCGGGATATTCTTTTGCCACTTCATAAAAGGATCTCTCCCACAAATCAAAGGCATAGGTAAGAACATTGGTTTTCCCACAAAGTGTTAACTTTTTTTCCTTTGCTCGTTTCTTTGTCAGGTCATAGGCGTACCGAACACACCGTTCAACGCCCATTCTGGTGTTGAGAGATTCCTGCACCGCCACCTCATGTTTGGTTCCTCTTCTGAGGAAACCACCGGCTCCGGCATAAAGACCCTCTGTATTCTCACGAACGACGACGAAATCGATGTCTTCCGGAGATTTGTCTGCAAGGGGGGTTTCCACATTGGGGTAAAGTTTGACAGGCCGCAAATTAATGTACTGATCCAATTCAAATCTCAAGCGAAGAAGAAGCCCTTTCTCCAAAATCCCTGGTTTTACATCAGGATGGCCAATGGCACCTAGATATATGGCATCAAGTTTCCGTAGCTCGGCCAAAACAGAATCAGGAAGAATTTCACCCGATTTTTTGTAGCGCTCTCCGCCGAGATCGTAATTCACATAATCAAGTTTAAAGCCATTTTTTTTCGCTGCGACACTGATGACCTTAATCCCTTCTCTTACGACCTCTGGGCCTGTTCCATCTCCTCCCATAATGGCAATTTTATATGAGCTCTTATTTGGAGATTTCTTAGAAATGCTTGGGCTTACATTGGTTGATGTCATTTTTTGTTTTCCTTACTATAAGTTAATAGAAAATCATCTAGCGTTGGACCGAATTCTTCATGAATCCAATCCAATGTTCCTTCTTTTTTCTGATCCAATGGGTGTTGGTTGAGATACTCGTCAATATCAAACGAAACATTGTCTTTGTAAACACAGGTTCCATTGGTTGACCCGAGATCTTTCACGATCTAAATATTCCCTCTGAGAAACTGGAGGAGAGTTCGCTTAAAACCGTCCTTCGCGAAGTTGACCTTCAGACCTTGGTCTTGTCTCTTCGGGGACAATCGGAATCCTTCCGACAAAAGATAATGCATCATTTGTCTACTGGGAAAGAGGAACTGGTTCTAGAGGAGTTGGATCTTTCAGGTG
>MSYE01000237.1 GCA_002176905.1 bacterium F11
TTAAAAAGTTACAAACCAGAAGAGCTCTTTGACGAGAATGGCCGATTAAAATCAGAGTTGGCCGAGCTGGCTCCGAAGGGAGATAAGAGGATGGGGGCCATTCCTCATGCCAACGGCGGGATTCTCCTTAAAGATCTGAGGATGCCGGATTTTAGAGACTATGCCGTGGAAGTCAAACAACCGGGACAAAAGCTGGGAGAGGCGACCAGAGTATTGGGGAATTTTTTGAGGGACATAATGAAATCTAACAAGGAAGCGCGTAACTTCCGCGTCTTTGGTCCCGATGAAACGGCTTCAAACCGGTTAGGATCCCTATTTGAAGTCACAAATCGAACCTGGCTGGATAAAACCATCCCTGAAGATGATCACTTAAGTCCGGATGGCCGCGTCATGGAAATTTTAAGCGAACATACATGCCAGGGATGGATGGAAGGGTATCTCCTGACGGGCCGTCATGGTTTCTTTTCCTGCTACGAAGCCTTCATTCACATTATTGATTCCATGTTTAACCAACACGCCAAATGGTTAAAAGTCACCCGGAAAGATATCCCCTGGCGAAGACCTATTGCCTCCTTTAATTATTTGTTGACCTCCCATGTATGGCGACAAGACCACAATGGTTTTAGCCATCAAGACCCGGGATTTATTGACCATGTCATCAACAAAAAAGCCGATATTATTCGCGTATACCTCCCGCCAGATGCCAATACCCTCCTTTCAGTGGCCGATCATTGTTTGAGGAGCCGTAACTACGTCAATGTGATTGTGGCCGGCAAACAGCCAGCGTTGCAATATTTAAGCATGGATGAGGCCATCAAGCACTGCACAGCGGGTATTGGGATATGGGAATGGGCCAGCAATGATAAGGGGGGTGAACCGGATGTCGTGATGGCGTGTGCGGGAGATATCCCAACCATGGAGACTTTGGCGGCGGTCTCCTTCCTCCGGCAACAAGTGCCGGACCTAAAGATCCGTGTTATTAACGTGGTGGACCTCATGACTTTACAATCCCACGAAGAACACCCACATGGTTTGACGGATAAAGAATTTGACACCCTCTTTACGATCGACAAACCCATCATTTTTGCCTATCACGGGTACCCGTGGCTCATCCACCGGTTGACTTATCGGCGGACAAACCACAGAAATCTTCATGTTCGGGGATATAAGGAAGAAGGAACGACCTCCACGCCATTTAATATGGTGGTCATGAATGAACTTGATCGGTTTCATCTGGCCGCAGAGGTCATAAACCGGGTTCCCAAACTGGGACCTCTAGCCGCTTATTCTCTGCAAGCCATCCGCCATAAATTGATTGAACACAAAGAACATATCAACAAGTATGGGGATGATATTCCTGAAATTCGCGACTGGAAATGGCCCGGGAAAAAATGAGGCATGCTATCGAAAAGCCAAGCCCCATCCTGTGTTTAAATAGTGGTTCTTCATCCTTAAAGTTTTCTCTCTATCTTGTTGGATCCGAAACAGAAAAACTTCTTGCGACAGGCACTGTAGAGAGAATCGGCTCAAAAAATTCCTCCCTTCAAATTAGCGATCCCAAAGGAAAACGGTCGCTGGCCAAATCACTCAGGTGTCCCAATCATAAATCTGCGGTTCGAATAGCATTCGAAGCCATAACTAACCTCAGTCTTCCTCAACCGGTTGCAATCGGTCACCGCATTGTTCACGGCGGCCCCAAGTATTCATCCCCTGAATTGGTCACACCCTCCCTATTAAAAACCTTGAATAAATTGGTGTCCCTCGCACCTTTGCATCTTCCATCGGGATTATTAGGGATAGATTCCGTGAAAGGCCGTTTTCCTAAGCTGCCTCAAGTGGCCTGTTTTGATACGGCATTCCATAGACATATGCCGCAGGTGTCTCAAAAACTCCCACTTCCGCGAAGATTATGGGATCACCACTTACGCCGATATGGTTTCCACGGTCTTTCTTATGAATATGTAGTCTCAAAACTTGGCAAGAGACTGAAGGGGAGATCTATCATTGCTCATTTAGGAAATGGAGCGAGCATGGTTGCCCTATTGAATGGAAAGCCAATCGATACGACGATGGGATTGACCCCTGCCGGCGGGTTTATGATGGGTACCCGTAGCGGTGACATTGATCCGGGTATCCTCACTTATTTACTTAAGCAGAAACGTTTTAGTGTCGACGGTATCGATCGACTCATCAATTATGAATCTGGACTCCGAGGGGTATCAAACAAAACACATGATATGAAAACGTTGCTGGATAGAAGGGCCAAAGACTCAAAAGCTGACTTTGCGATTAAAATGTTTTGTCATCATGTTCGTAAAACAATCGGGGCTCTCAGTGCTGTTCTAGGAGGCCTTGATTCCCTCATCTTTACCGGGGGTATCGGGGAAAGGGCCATAGCCATACGTAAAGAGATCTGCGAAAAGTTAGGATATCTCGGAGTGAGGCTAGATCCCAAGAAAAACAAGGTTCATGCTGAAATGATCAGCTCAACAAAAAGCCAATGCCGAGTTTTCATCATCCCTACCAAAGAAGATCTTGTCATCACGCGTCACACATACAATGTTTTGCAGAAGCAATAGCCATCATAAATCAAAATAGATGCCCATCCCGAGATATGAAATCCGGTCTGTGTAAAATTGTCCATGTGGGGCATGACCTTTATATATTTCAATTAAAATGCGCAGTTTCCTCTGGCATGGTTTGAGGCGAACATATTCAAGTCCTATAACGAAACTGGCATTTACCGACCATTCATGTTCCTCATAACATTTTAGGTCCAACCCTGCGATTGGTTTCCCTGATCCTAAGATACGCCTTTTGCCTCGCCATTCCAAACCGCCATGGATCATCGCTGGATCTAAGTTGCTTGGTTCTTTTTGGAGCAGATACTCCCCACCAGCATAACCTCTCCATGCACCGATATCTTTGGATAGGGTGGTATCAACAGACTCATAACTTAAATTTACTCGTTCAGGTTTTGTATTGATCAGGAATTCATCACCCAAATGAGAACTCTGGTGATAAAGTCTAACTCGAAAAGAAAATGTCTCGTGGCGAAACGTGAAGGGGAATCCAATGGTATAGTCGGCATTCACCAGGTCTTTTGATGCCGTTTCCATATTGAATTGAGCAAAAAGGGCCCCATCAATACCGACCTGAAACGCTTTGTCTGCTAATTTGTCTTCCCACCGCATAAAACCAAAACTTTCCCCGTACCCCACGGCGGCGGCCCAAACATTGGCAATCGGAGTATTATATTTGCGGAAACTGATAAAAGACTGGGGTTGTTTAGGATCTGCAATGAGCGGTGTAAACAGCTCACCAATGGGCATGAAAATCTTCTCTCTTGTCTGTTCACCAGCTCCCGTCTCTTGCGCTTGCCCAAAAGAAGTAAAAAGAATGATAACCAGGGAACCACGAATTATGAGATTTTTTAAACCAAACACGCTCAACTCCAGGCTTGGACTTTCCTTCGAACCCATTTCTCAAATCCCACAACAAAATAAACGGTTAAGCCGACTCCTATAATCCCGGTCCAAGAAGGCAAACCAATGGGGGCACTGTGGAATAAGGTATTCATAAGGGGATTATAGGTGTACAAAATTTGTAGAAGAGCCATTCCAAGAACGCCCCAGATTAACCATTTGTTTGACCAAAATCCCAGTGCAAATGCGGTTCGGGTTAAAGACCGGCAATTAAAAAGGTAGAAAAGTTCGCCAAAGACCAAGATATTGACGGCCACCGTCCTTGCTTTTTCTTCACTTACTCCTTCTGATAACTGCCACTTAAACAATAAAAAGGCACCTGTTACTAACACAGCACTCACCAGAAAGATACGGCAGATCAGGGGCCTTGTTAGGATGGGACTTTTGGGATCACGGGGACGTCTTTTCATTATCCCCAACTCCCTTGGTTCAAAAGCCAGCATCAAGCCAAGCAAAACCGCTGTCGTCATATTGACCCACAGAATTTGGACGGGAAGGATGGGTAAGGTCACCCCAAGGAAAACGGCCACCAAAATAACAAGGCCCTCCGCCAGATTTGTGGGAAGAGTCCAGGTAATGAATTTAATGAGATTGTCAAAAACACCGCGTCCTTCTTCGACGGCTGCTTCGATGGAGGCGAAGTTATCATCTGTTAAAACCATATCCGCTGCTTCCTTTGCCACCTCCGTCCCGGTTATTCCCATCGCCACACCAATATTAGCTTGACGCAGGGCGGGGGCATCATTAACGCCATCGCCTGTCATCGCGACAACATGCTCATGGGTCTGATGAGCTTCAACCAGACGAAGTTTTTGCTCTGGGGCCACTCTCGCAAACACAACAGTCTTTCTTGACTGCTCTGTCAATTGGGCATCGGATAAATCGGAAATGGTTTTCCCCGTCATGGCAATTTGATTGGGATCGATACCGTTTTGCTGATCAAGTCCTAACTTTTTGGCGATGGCGGAAGCTGTTCCTGCATGATCACCTGTAATCATTTTGACAAGGACACCAGCCCCCTTACAGGCCTCCACCGCTTTAATGGCTTCATTGCGGGGAGGATCGATCATGCCTTGAAGTCCAAGAAATACCAAACCCTTCGTCACATCCCTATGTTGCACTGATGTGGCGTCTTTGGGCATTTCTCCCTTGGCAAATGCTAGGACTCTTAAACCCTTAGAGGCCATTTCCTCCACCCCAACCCGCACTTTTTCCATGTCTAGACCGATTGAGGTTCCTTCGTTGTCCGTAGCTTTTTCACATTTAGAAAGAATGCTTTCGACAGATCCCTTCACAAAAACCAAATTCGACTGCCCTTCTTTCTGTCTATGGAGGGTTGCCATATATTGATGTTGGGATTCAAATGGAACAGAATCAACCCTGGGGAAATCTTTATGAACCGATTCGTAAGAAAAACCGGCTTTCAGAGCCGATGTGATAAGGGCGCCTTCAGTTGGATCTCCCTCAATCTTCCATTTATCCCCACCCTTAATAAGTCGTGAGTCATTACATAACAATCCAGCCAGCAGACATTCTTGTAAGGCACGATCTGACAATGGATCTGCAACAGAGGAAGTTCCTTTTTCGAATGAACCATCAGGTGCATAGCCAATCCCCTTAACAGAATATTGGTTGTTCGCAGCGATGACTTCCTGGACTGTCATTTGATTCTGGGTAAGAGTTCCGGTTTTATCGGAGCAGATAACGGTTGTGCTTCCTAACGTTTCCACAGCGGGAAGCTTCCGTATAATGGCATGACGTTTGGCCATTCTTCCAACACCGATGGCCAAAGTAATAGTCATGGCTGCCGGAAGACCCTCTGGAATGGCTCCAACCGCCAAGGCCACCGAAGCCATAAACATATCGACCCAAGATTGGCCATGGTACAAGCCAACCAGAAAAGTCAGGCCCGCCAATCCTAAAATGATATAGAGCAAGATGCCGCTAAAATGAGCTATCTTCTTCGTTAAAGGAGTGGCCAAAACGTCAGCGGAGGCAATAAGCTCTGATATCCGTCCAATCTCGGTTTGATCTCCTGTTGCGATAACGACGCCGGTTCCCGTTCCATAGGTGACAAGAGAGGATGAATAAGCCATGTTTTTCCTGTCAGCCAGCATGGTTTTAGGCTCCAAAATATCCATGGTTTTTTGGACTGGAACCGATTCCCCAGTCAAAGCTGACTCGTCAATCTGAAGTTCACGGACACGGAGCAATCGAAGGTCTGCCGGCACCTTATCTCCCGATTGGAGAAAAATGATATCTCCCGGCACAAGTTCCGTCGAAGAAATTCTTTTTTTCTCGCCTCCCCTTAAGACCGTCGCATCACTTTTCATTGTTTTGGCCAAGGCTTCTATGGCAGCAAGCGCTTTCGATTCCTGAATGTATCCGATGAAGGCATTAACGAGAACCACGCCAAGAATAACACCTGAATCGACCCATTCGTGTAAGAAGGCTGTAACCAAGCCTGCGACGAGGAGAATATAAACGAGAGGTTGGTTGAATTGGACAATAAACCGTTCAAAAGGCCCCTTTCCTTTTTTAGGAGTTAATATATTATGCCCAAATTTTTGGAGTCTATGGTCAACCTCAAATTGATCGACCCCTTTCTCCTCATTGGTATCTAGAAGGGCTAACACCTCTGGAGATGGGAGATGGTGCCAATGTTTGCTTAATAGTGATTGCATGTTTGAACCTGAAAATTAGCCGCTAAATTTACAGAAGATATAGGGAAAGTTTAAAATTCCTTCTCCCGCGATTATGAGATAATAAAGGATTATGATCAAAGCTTATTCCTCATTTACTGCTTTTATTTTACGGGATACGTCCATCAGAATATTACCGCGCTATGCCATCAACCGCATTGGCAAATTATAAAAATTGAAAATATCACAATTAGAGAGGTTCACATCATGGAAAAGTTAATGAAAAAAGGCTCTAAGAAACAACTGGGGCTGGCTCCTGGAACATTGATTCATGTCGGCGAACAAAAGATGGGAAAGACCCAAATAACCTTGCTTGATTTTGAGTCTTCGGGTTTGACGGAAAAGAAGATAGCCTCTCTTGAAGAGGCTATCCCCATTAAAGAAAAACCAAACACAACCACCTGGATCAACATTGACGGCCTTCATGATCCCAGCCTTGTCCAAATAGCCGGAGACCATATGGGAATCCATCCCCTGGTGTTGGAAGATATTTTAAACACCGGGCAACGTCCCAAAATGGAAGACCACGAAAGCTACCTGTTCATTACATTAAAGATGTATCAACTGGACGATGCCCAAATCCACCCGGTTGCCGAACAGGTGAGCTTGATCGTTGGCGAAAACTATATGCTCTCTTTTCAAGAGCGAGAAGGGGATGTTTTTGAAGGGGTTCGAAACCGGTTGCGGGCGGGCAAAACGAAAATCCGGGGCCTTGGGCCTGACTATTTAATGTATGCCCT
The DNA here is from genome assembly GCA_002176905.1 of bacterium F11. Next base: position 6,928 of record MSYE01000237.1, read on the forward strand.
CTTAGACGCCGTTGTTGACGGCTATTTCATTATCCTGGAAAAATTGGGGGATCGAATCGAAGTCCTGGAAGAGGACGTCCTGTCATCCCCCTCTCCCGAAACCATGAAAGCCATTCATCAAATGAAAAGAGAAACCATTTTACTGAGAAAGGCGATCTGGCCATTGCGAGAAGTGGTCAACAATCTCAACCGATCCGATACAAAACTCATTGGGGACCATACACGGCTCTATCTAAAAGATCTCTACGATCACACAATCCAAGTAATGGACACCATTGAGTCTTTCCGGGATGTCTTAGCAGGACTTCTGGACATTTACCTTTCGAGCGTGAGCAATAGGATGAACAATGTGATGAAGGTTTTAACCATTTTCGCCACCATATTCATGCCTTTAACATTTATTGCCGGTATCTATGGAATGAATTTTGAAACCATGCCGGAACTTCATTGGAAATGGGGATATCCCATCATTCTTCTCATCATGTTTGGAATGGGAATCGGGATGTGGCGTTTCTTCAAAAAAAGAGGTTGGTTATGATCGCATATTTCTCAATGGAAATTGCTTTAGCCCCCCAAATACCAACGTACAGCGGAGGCCTCGGAATCTTGGCTGGTGATACACTTCGGTCCGCTGCGGATCTATCACTGCCAATGGTTGCCGTTTCTCTTCTCTATAAGAAAGGGTATTTTTATCAGCGTCTTTTGCCCGATGGCTGGCAAACCGAAGAACCCGTGGAATGGGTGGTAAAGGATTCCCTCCGGGAATTGCCGTCGAAGCTGGCGGTTCAAATCGATCATCGAAAAATCCAAATAAAAGCATGGAAATACGAAATCGTTGGAAAAACCAGCGCAAAAGTTCCCGTCTATCTCCTTGATACCGATCTTCCGGAAAACACTCCCGATGATCGGTCTCTTACCCATTCTCTTTATGGGGGTGACCTAACCTACCGCCTAAATCAAGAAATTATCCTCGGAATAGGAGGGGTGCGACTTCTGCGCGCTCTTGGTTTGAATGATATCAACCGATTCCACATGAATGAAGGGCATGCGGCTTTCCTCACCTTGGAACTTTTAGAAGAAGAGAAGAAACGAACGGGATTGATGAAATTTGATCCGAAAAATATTCAAACCGTAAGAGAAAAATGTGTTTTTACGACACATACGCCCGTGCCCGCCGGTCACGATAAATTCCCCATTGATATGGTTAGCCAGGCATTGGGTTATCCCGCCCTTTGCGATCACAAAGACATTCTTTGCCATGAAGACAAATTTAATATGACCTACCTTGCCTTAAACTTAAGCCACTATGTAAATGGGGTCGCAAAAAAACACGGAGAAGTGTCCCGACATATGTTTTCCTCTTATTCCATTGATTCGATTACAAACGGAGTCCACGCCTCAACATGGGTTTGCCCGCCCCTCCAGGAACTTTTCAATCGGCATATTCCGGGCTGGGAAGAGGATAATTTCAATCTGCGTTATGCGCTCAGTATCCCAAAAAATGAAATATGGGATGCGCACATGGAAGCCAAAAAAAATCTAATTTCATTCGTTAACAAAACGACCAACACGAGTTTTGATTTAGACGTTTTCACGTTGGGGTTTGCCAGAAGGGCGGCTACCTACAAAAGAGCAGACTTGCTTTTTTTAGATCCAGAACGGTTGTGCCAGATTGCTTCAAATGCCGGACCTATTCAAATCCTTTATGCAGGGAAAGCCCATCCTGCCGACCATGGGGGAAAGGAAATCATCAAAAAGATTTTCAAGATGAAAAATCAGCTTAAATCGAAAATAAAAATCGTCTATTTAGAAAATTATGCCATGGACCTAGGAAAACAGCTGACCTCAGGCGTGGATCTTTGGCTGAATACGCCGAAGCCTCCACTTGAAGCTTCCGGGACAAGCGGCATGAAAGCGTCTTTAAACGGAATACCCAATTTAAGCGTAATGGATGGCTGGTGGATCGAAGGATGTATTGAAGGAAAAACAGGATGGGCTATCGGATCTCAAATTCCCTCCGTTGATTATGAGGCAGATACAACCTTGCTAGACGCCCAGTCTCTTTATGAAAAACTCGAAAAGACAATCCTCCCCTTATTTTACAAGGACCGAAATGAATATATTGAAATCATGCGACATTCCATCGCTTTAAACGGATCCTTTTTTAACACACAACGCATGGTGCAGCAATACGTTTTGAAGGCCTATTTTTAATCCGAATATTCTATGGTTTCCTGGCATTTGCAATCCTGGCACATTTTCACCGGATCTGTAACATTTCTGATTTCGGTTTTTTCCTCCTCTCACGCCATTCTACGAAGGAAGGATCCCAGGGCTGCGCTTTGGTGGATGGCTGTGATTTGGTTCGTTCCCTTCATTGGGGCAGTCCTGTATTACTTGTTCGGGATAAACCGGATCAAAAGAAAAGCCCGTCGAAAACGGTCTGAAAATAAACCGCCCGTTGATATACCTTCCCCCCCGAAAGATGGCTCCATTATGTCCAGTGACTTGCCTCGCAATATCCAACATCTTATCGCGCAGGCTCATCTGGTCGACCAAGTTGTCGAAAATCCCCTTATTAAAGGGAATCGAGTGGTTCCTTTTGTTAATGGCGATGAGGCCTATCCTCAAATGCTAGAGGCGATTGAAAAATCTAAGCAGTCCATAAGCCTTATGACCTATCTATTTAAACACGATTGCATCGGCAAAAAATTTATACAAGCCTTGGGACGGGCCGTCACAAGGAAGGTCAAGGTTCGTGTTCTGGTCGACGGCATGGGATCCGGATTTGAATTTCCGTCAATCCTGAACGCGTTTAAGTCTGCCAAAATCAAAGCCGCTTTTTTTAACCCGACGTTGGCTTTGTGGCGAATGTCCTATGTCAATCTGAGAAATCATCGAAAATGCCTCATCATCGACGGGAAAGAAGCTTTTACAGGCGGAATGAATATATTCGAGGGGCACTCCCTTGGTTTAAACCCTCGTTTCCCGACCCAAGATATTCAATTTAAAATCGAAGGGCCTGTTGCTGCTCAATTACAAGACACCTTTCGAGAGGATTGGTACTTCGCGACAAAAGAGTTGATAGAAGGGGACGATTGGTATCCCTCCATAAAGGACCAAGGGACCACCTTGGCCCGCGCTATTAAAGACGGACCCGATGAAAATTTTGAGAAGTGCCGTTGGGTTATGCTGGGAGCGCTGACCAATGCCGTTAAATCCATAAAAGTTGTTACCCCTTATTTTGTTCCCGATCAAACCCTCATCACCACTCTTAATCTGGCCGCGATGAGTGGTATCCGAGTTGATATTGTTTTGCCCCAAATTAACAACCAGCTCATGGTCAAATGGGCCAGTATGGCGATGCTTTGGCAAGTGCTCGAAAAAGGATGCCATGTTTGGATTACGCCGCCCCCGTTTGATCACAGCAAACTTATGGTAGTGGACGGCGGATGGTCTTTTATCGGATCGACCAATTGGGACGAGCGAAGCCTTCGTCTCAATTTTGAGCTGAATGTGGAGTGTTACGATGAGGAGCTCGCAAAATCAATCGATCATATTATCGAGGAAAAAATCAAGAAGGCGAAACAACTTACCCTGGCGGATGTGGACGGAAGACCCCTTTCGATTAAATTACGCGATGGCGTAGCCCGCCTTTTTTCTCCCCATTTATAATCCAATCTAATACCATGACAAGGATTTCAATTTAAATTATCAATCATTGGGAGGTTATATTATATGGCTGAACCAAAAATAATTCAAAAAGCACCCTATGTCCAAGAAATGGAACCGGGTCAATATGCGTGGTGTGCCTGCGGAGAATCCAAGAAACAACCCTTTTGTGATGGGTCACACAAGGGCACCGAATTCAAGCCCGTTATCATCAAAATTGAAGAGAAGAAAAAAGTTGCCTGGTGTGGTTGTAAGAACTCCCAAAAAACGCCTTTTTGCGATGGAACGCATGCCAAACTGAAATAGGAGAGGGCCTATCCCAATTTAATGGCGCCCGAGAAAAGAAAGGGAGTCTTAAAACGAAGACAAGAAATCTTACCTGATGAACTTTTTAACGACGGTTTTGATTGGCAAAAGACGGATAGGAAAAGAAATAATCTGAAAAACCCCCGCAGCCGATGAGAGGCTACGAAGGGGCTGTTTAATCGCACCGATAAGTTCATCCCTCACCACATTATCATCCACTTCTCCGGTTTCTTCTACCATCGACAAGCGATGCATCGCATATATCCCTATGAAAAATGCTGTTACGAAAAAGAAATCCCAATGCCGGAAATCCAAAGTGGGCAAAACGATCTCCCGCCCAGGACTTGTCCAATTTAATGTCAGCGATAGACTGCGCGTAGCAAAATAATCAGCGAACCGTCCTCCAATTATCGGTGCAATACTGGCCGCGACAGCGTTAACCACACTGATGGCGGCCAGATAGGCTGTTGCCTGCCCTTTCGGGGCAAGTTTCAACCCAATATTTCCGCTTGCAATGGTGATTCCTGCTGTCGCTACACCCATTAACATATGAATAACAAAAACGAGGGGGAGTGTTAAAAAATGTTTTTCAGGAAATGTTGTAAACGTCCAGGCCAATATGCACAACATAAATAACGGCCCACTGACAGCGAGAACGGATTTATTGCTGAAACGGTCTGTGTATCGTCCCCACAACCCAATAAACCCGAAATTGAAGGCCTGGCTCACCACGCTCAAAATAACAACCAGAGACATGCCTGTCTCAAGGCGTCCCAACATATAGACCGTAAAAAAAGGAGCCGCCAAATTAACAGTAAAACTCCAACTTCCGAGAAATATCAAAAGCCTTTTGAAGTTTTTGTTCTTGAAAGGTTGGAAGAGGGATTTGATAAATCCCATCTCGGCGGGCTTCATCTCTGGCTCTGGCATAATCGACAAATAAATAACACCGATGATCCCAGCAATAAACCCGATTAAAAAGAGGGGTGAATAACCAAGAATGACATTCTCAGGGTGTCCTTTTTTCCACCAATCAAGATAGACCCCGACCACAAGGCTGATAATAAGGCCAAATCCAATAGCCATCCTTGTTCTTTTGGAGAAGAAGGAACCCATCCGGTTCTCTGGAACGAGATCCCGGACCCATGAGCTCCAACTGCATCCCGCCACAGATCCAAAGACCGAACTTAGAAAAACAGCCAAGATAACAATACTTAACCCAGCCGCTTTCCCCGGCAAAAATGGCGTCAATGCAACAAGGATCCAAGGAGCACGGGATAAGAAAGCGGCAACAACAGTGATTAGGCGTCTATTTCTGATTTTTTCGATTAAATAGGTTGAAGGGATCTGAACAAGTTGCGTGAGGGCTGGGATAGCCGCCAAAAAACCGATGACTGTATTGGAGGCACCAAACTCAAGAGCAAGAGCCACAAGAAAAACGCCACCAGTGAAGGTGGCCATAATTTGGCTTGCACTGCCATCTATGAGGAGAGATTTCAGGCCTTTTTCGACGTCTTTATCTGATAACGAAGGTTTGGGTCTAAATAATATCATCTAATAAGAACCAATTACTTTTGTAATGGTTCAGCCTTTCCTACTAAACCACCAACGATGGCGTGGGAACCAACCGCTGTCACATTCTTTAACGCCTTCCCTTCTACTCGAAGGGCGGATTTACCAAAACTTGTATCTAAGCTGGCTACCGTGGAAACCGTTTGACCGTTTTCTATTAAAATTTGATCAATCAACAAAACCAAACTCGCCTTATCCCCAATTTTTCATATTTCTTTACACTCTTAACCAATCTCCTAAACTTTGTATTGGCTGGAAGAATCGCGGTTTCTTTGTACTTTAGCGGGTCCTTCAACTGGGTAACGAATGAATCTCCTCTCTGGTTTATATTGGAGCTCAAGGGAGAAGTCAGAATCAAGTCTAGCTTTTTTCCTTTTGCAATCTTGTACGTTTTATCCATTTCTTGAACGGATCCAATTTGGATATCACAACTCATAATGATGTTCTCAATAAGTATTTCATGGAAGCCTCCAGGCTCACTAAAATCAAACCTCAACTTTATCTTTTGGAGGAGTTGGGGAACCAAACCTCATTGCATCGCTGTTAATTCGAATTTGGGGTAAAGCCATGCCTTCTTCTTTGAATTTTTTCGTTAATTTCTCTCTTATTTCACATCTTAAATTCCATGTTGTCGGAGCATCCGGGCCCTTGCCAAGTATTCTTATCTGCATTGTCTTCTCGGTAAAGTCAACGACTTGTACGGCCGCTACTCTCTCTTGAGTTGAAAATGGGCTCGCATCGACAATGTCTTTTACCCACTTTTTAAGTTTCTCGACGTCGCATTTATAATCCACATAAAGCATGACAATCCCTAAAAGAGATGGATCCTTGATTGTCCAATTCTGAATAACCTTATTAATCAAAACATTGTTCGGCACCATTATCCGTCGAATATCCCAGGTGCGTATTATTGTATGCATGAGAGCGATTTCCTCAACCCATCCGAATTCCCCATCGAAAATAACGGCATCATTTAATCGAACAGGCTGTGAAAATGACATAGATATCCCAGCAATAATATTGGAAAGGGTTGTTTGCGATGCCATGCCTATTACAAGACCGGCTACTCCGGCCGACGCCAAGAGCCCCGTTCCGAGACTGCGCAAAGATTCAAATTGAAGAAAAATGAAAATAATTCCTAAAAAGTAAACTCCCATGCTCAAGATCTTTTGCATCATCGTCACTTTTGTCTCAACAGAAGCAATGGCAGCATCGTCTGTCTTCTTCAGTTTAGAGAGATAGGCCTTCTGCCAGCGACCCATAAAAGCTTTTAAAAATTTTGACGCAATGATGACGCCAACCAATATCCCGATTGTAATGATAAGCTTGGAAACAATTTGGTTGTTTATCGTGACAGGCAATATATTGTTTAAGATTTCCGGCATAGTTTATTCAATTGCTTTCCTTTGGGACAAAAAACTTAAATTCGACCCGTCGGTTCATTAATCGTCCCGTCTTTGTTTTGCTATTTCCGATCAACATGGTGTCACCAAACCCATGAGAAACGATGCGCTCCGGGTTCAGCTTCCCTTTATGGATTAAGTAAGACCTAACAGCTTTTGCTCTTTGCTCGGAAAGTTTTAAATTGGCTTTTTTACCCTCCCGGCTATCAGCGTGCCCTGCAACAAGAATATCTAACTTTGGATACTTTTTCGCAATCTCAGCAATGGAGTCAAGTGCCTCATATGCTTCCTCATTAATGACGACTTCGTTTTCTTCGAAACTCACATAGCGAAGATCCGTTTCCTCGACCATCTCCCGAACCTTGTCCATCTCCTTCCTTGCTTTATTTCTATGGTCTAGAAGAGACTTCGGAATTTCATCTGGATCCATAGAGTAACGATCGGCAAGAAATTCGGTAAGAGCCTCTACGTCTTCTGGATCGGGGGTGGCCCAAGACTTATTTGGGTTATTGAAAGCAAAGAGAAAAGAGATAAGAATCATCCATGTGAGAGAAGCAGAAAACGGCTTGTAATATTGATTAGAGATCATTGTGAATTCCTTTTATGAGATTCCTTAAATTATATCTATTTAACAGCCCTGCTGAGATCCTTCATTTTAAGTCAAAATAGCATTGATCGGATTACGGATCAGGCAATAGACAACCATAAGGGACAAAGGTTTACTGGTACCCCAGGAAAAAAATAATTATTGGTCAAAGATCTCCAAAGGTTTGGAGGAATTTATTTTGGTTTTCTTCGCTACCGATGAGGACAATTTCTGAATTTTCTGGCAAGGGACGGAAAGGGTCTGGATTCACCCCCATTACTCCATTATGATTTAACGCAACCAATTGACAACCGGTTTTTTCCCTAATGGCACATTCCACGATGCTTTTCATTACCAGCTTTTTGGGCAGAGGCATTTGAACTAAACTAAGGCCTTCTGTGAGCATCAAGAAATCACTCCTCTTAAGTAAATTGAATATTGCATGAGATCCCATGGAGGAGTCGGACATAACAAAATCTGAACCGGCTCGATAAAGGCTTGAAACATTCTTTTCTTTGGTTGCGCGACTAATTATTTGAATATCAGGCTTCAAACGGCGAATAAAGATCGAAAGATAGATGTTCATATCATCATCGTGAGGTGTAATGATGACCGCAGGAGCATCATCTATACCCGCTTTTTTTAGAACTTCTAAGTTTGCAGCGTCACCTAAAATATAATTTTCTCGCTCTTGGATTCGCCCAGGAAGCTTCTCAACAACACGATAGGCAACTTTCCTTTGATCAAAATTTTTAACTGCGGCACGTCCAACCCGCCCCCCACCAATGATGACGACAGGATCTTCGTTAAAATTATAAATGACAAATAATTCATTGTAGCCCCTAATTTGCTCGATGGATCCGACAATCACTAGAACCGTATTGTTGGTAATTCGCGTATTGGGTTCAGGAAATTTAAATACGTTTTTCTCCCATACCCCTATAATCTGAATCCCGACAGAGGCTCTTAAATTAGTCTCTACAATTTTCTTACCTACGAGCGGAGTTCGCATACATAATGCTTCTGCAATCAATAATTTATTAAAGCGACCGATAACATGCGCCCTGGCGCCGCCGCTAAGTGTGCGCCGAGCCAAGGAATTACCCATCATATTTCCCAATTCGAGCACATGTGAAGCCCCTGCAAGTTTCATGATTTCTACTGAGAGTCTGTTTTTAGCGGTGGATATGATAGGCATTTTTTCATTCAACTCGTGAACCGTAAATACCGTATTGGTGTTGATTTTATCTTCAGAGGTGGCAACCAACATGTCGGCTGTGTCTATCTGAATTCTCTTGTATGTCTTTGGATCATGCATATCGCCAACGACCACGTTGATACCGGAATCCTGCAACTCAGCCGCGCGAATAGGATCAGACTCCAATAACACATATTGGTATTTGTATTCGTCTAACAATTCAATCAAAGAAAAAGTGATCGCATTTCCTTGAGTGAGGATAACGTGATCGCGGATATCAGCGGAAATTTTCCTTGGTGTTCGTGAGGCTAATTGTGCCTTCATCCAGGGTTGATAAAAGAATTCCATAAAAACAAAAGGCATCATCACAAGCAGCCAAATCATTCCTGAAAGAAGAACCACAGAAGAGAAAAGCCTACCCAAATCGGTATGAAAGATCACATCGCCAAATCCCAGCGTCGACATAACAGTTAATGTCCAGTATACACCCGTAAACCATGAGTAGGATTGCCCCTCTCTGGCCATTAATATATGGAATAGAATGGTATAGACAGCTATGAGAATGACCAAAATAATAAAAAATCGGAGAACAAGCTTAAGGTTCCTGCGGCCTGAGGGTTGTTTTAAGAAAAAAGATAATTCTGAGGAAAAAAATTTCACAGGTTCTTTAACTCTTTACATAGATTGAAGGAATATTTTTAGGACTGCATCCATATATAAATCTACACCTATCTTATATCTTTATATCATCTTATTCCTTCTGGACGGCATTCCATATGCCAAAAATCATTTTTTTTCCAGTCGATAATATTTGTTTAAGGTTTCTTAGTATGGACTCAGATACCGGAAGAGTGGGAGTTAATACTGTTAAGTTTGTTATCTGAAGGCTTTTGGGGATTTTTGTCCCTGGCAGCTTCTCCCAATCAGATCCCGCTTTAATTGGAAGATCAACATGCTTACCTTTTACATTGCCGCCGGTATCAGCAGCACTAACATAAACAATCCGATCCTTTCCTTTGATGTTGAAAATGAGCCAAACATTAGAATGGGTTGGGATGATGGAAGGATCCGTAGCGATATGCCCACCATCTCTTAACTCATAATTTCGATTACCATGATCAATGATTAAAGGTTTAAGGGGCTTACCACCTTTCGCAAACGGGGATTTCCCCTGAGAAGATCGCCAAAGATTTCTGGGCGTTGTTTGCCTCAGAGCAATTTTCATTGCTTTTTTCCATGAAGGAGATGGATCATGCTTTTTAAGCCATTCCCATATATCGTTCCTTGTTTCGAAAGGCCGTTCACGACCCTTTAGCAATGTTTGAAGTTTAAGTGGAAGGAGATCAAATGGGTTGGAATAATAAACCGTGGCTTTAAATTCCTGTGACTTCAGTTTAAATCGATTTTGCCAAGATGGATCCAATAACACCTGAGCTAAAGTTTGGTTGTTATTGTTTACTATTTGAATCAAACTTTTAACATCTTTGTCCGAACCTCGCTGAGCAAGATTTAACTTTTCTAAACGAGTACTTATCGACTCTTTCTCAGCTCCACCGGATAAAGAAACAATAAGACACAGGTAATAACTGGCAAAAATAATAGTCTTTTTTAACCTGACTCCCATTTCTATTTCATTTTATAAAGGATCTGCTTTGCCGGATTTTATTTAATTTCCTCCCCTCAAAAAAAAATGACCTTTCGCGGGTTTTTTAAAGGAACCACCGCAAGATAATTCGTTTAATCCCTGAATTTTTTAAGCCAATGCTCCATTTGTTTACCAGCCGCTTCGCGGCCTCCTAAACCAAAAGAAAGAGCCATGGCAACTGCCACAGCACCCAAGGTAAGACCAAAGGCTAAATTCACAATATCATTGGCCACACCCATGGCCCTTAAACCCATAGCGGTGACAAGAGCTAGAACAACAATACGCACAAATCCTGCCATTGACTGGCTGTATTTTGCCTTTGCTTTTGAAAGGGAATTGTAAACCAACCCACCCAACCATAGACCAACGAGGATAATGATACTCCCTAGTATTATCTGGCCTCCGAATTGTATAAACACCGATACAATGTCAGCCATTTGATTAAAACCAATTCGAGATGCAGCCTCAACCGTAGCGAAGAGCATCATGAAAAAGAATGCAATTCGCCCTAAAACGATAGAAGGTTGAGTATCAATGTGAATGCCCAATTTTTCCAAGGCATTATCAATGCCCATCCCTTCCATTAGATTGCTGATAAGCTTTGACACAAACCCCGCTAAAACATAAACAATGACGAGAATTACACCAGCGGCCAGGATGTTTGGTAGGCTGGACAAAACAATGGTCAACATTTCTGTGGCAGGCATTGTTAATGATTCGAGTTTTAAAGCATTTAAGGCTGCGATAAGCGCTGGAACAAAGATCACGATATAAACCACCAATCCGCCCAATCGAGAAAGAACAATGGGACCTTTTAGACCAAATGATTGCCCCATTTGATCGGCTCCCATTGTTGATAAGAGGTTTCGAGTCAAGTCCCCAACTACTTTTGAAACAAGCCATCCAACAAATCCAATGACGACGGCTCCAACGACATTGGGAAGAATCCCAAGTAGTTCGTTGATCATCGTTTGAACTGGGGCCAGAAGCCCTGCAAGCTGAAAAGCCCCCAATATGGCTGGCAAGAAAACCAAAAACGTGAACCAATAACAAACGTTCCCAATCGAATTGCTAATCGGCTCCACTTGGATATCGGGTCCGATTCTCTTGTCCGCTCCAATAGTTGAGATCAATTTGGTCACGATCCCACGAACCACAGTGGCCAGTAACCATGCTGTCAAAATTAAAACACCACCAGCAACAAGATTTGGCAAAAACTTAAAAACCTGAGTTAATAAGGCTTCAAAAGGTGCCGAGGCGATATCTAATTTCAATGTATTCAGAACCGCCAGGACCACCAATAGGAGAGCTAAATAATATACTCCAGTAGATACACCTCCTTCGATATTAAGTGGTCTATCTTTCGATCCCAGGCGCTCATTGACTCTGAAAAGCGCTAGGGTCCGCCTTGTAATCCCCTTTAATACAAAAGCCCCAATCCATCCTATAACAAGAATCGCCAGGGCCCCAGCCAATCCAGGGGTATACTGGACTAGCGCATTTTTTAATGGCTCAATGTATGTTCCCATAATCTCCTCCTACTTACGTTTCTGTATTTAACACTACAGTGTTCTTCACGTCAGTGACTTCAAATTCTTTTCTGGCTAAGATTTGACCATGTTCGTTTTTCACAACAAACTTCCACGAACCCACCTGTCCATAAAGAGATAGCTGGCTCGAAACAGCAAAGGAAGGAGGTTTAATATTGAATACCATCGCACCTTTAGATTGGCCCTTGAAATTCCATACATGTAAAATTTTCATGGGTTCAGGAATCGCGGTAATTTCTGTCCAGCCCACAATCGTTTTTAATCCAACTGGGTAAGACGGTTCAATAACAGCTGGTTCCTTTCCACTACGCTCAGTCCCAAGACGAATGACAACATCAAGAGGTTTATTAAAAATATCCAGGATAATGGGAGGATTGGCGTATTCTGACTCAATCGGACCCCCACTTAATATAAGTGACGGGGCTGGACGCACCCCTTCTCCAACCTTTCCATTATTATTGAATAGCATAAACATACTTCTTCATTTCCATTTCTCTCTATAGACCTTACACGCGGTTCCTAGAAAAGTATTTTTTCTTTCTACGCCCTTTAATCTACGAAACATACCTTTTCCTTCGACACAATCCACTCATTTGTTCCGTTGTGAACTCGTGAAATGATCTTTGTCTTGCCAGGATTTTCAACAGTCCAATCAAACCACTTGAACCCATCGGCACTCCGGCATGGCTTCCATTCTTTTCCATTAATTGAGATCTCCGTGGGCCTATCCTCTGATACTGATATTCGGATGGCATAGTGTCCCTTATTTATCTTTTCTCCATCCAAAGGATAATCTATTGAAACAGGGTCAATGCTCGGGGTATTCACAAATCCTTTTTTTGACACAACCTTTTTCTTGCGATTAAATCGTTCTGTAATTTTCATTTTAAGTCCTCCCCTGGCTCAATCATACTCGGTTTACTGGTTTCAACTTTTTTCCAGTCCTTATCTTGAAAAATTATTTCAATCCGTCTATTTTTCGCTTTTCCTTTAGGAGTGGCGTTATCTGCAACCGGACGACTAGAGCCATATCCTACGGCTATGAGACGATAAGGCTCAATCCCACCCTTCTCTTCAAGAAATCTCACTACCTCTGTGGCTCGAGATGTGGATAATTCCCAATTGGTAGGAAACTTTTCTCTCAAGGAGGGGCCAATTTTGGCATTGTCTGTGTGACCTTCGATAACGACTTGTTTCTTTTCTAATCCCTTTATTACATCTGCCAAGCGGAAGAGCACCTCTTTACCACTTTTGTTAAGTTGGGTTTTTCCCGAATCAAAAAAGATTTTATCAGCGACATTGACTGTCAATTTTCCTTCCAACTGAGTAATGGTAACCTGCCCGGCTTCGACTTCCTCTTGCAATCCCTTTACCAAATCTTCATGATCCTTTTTCATTTGGAAAAGATTTTCTCGCTGTTCTTTCTTAAGGGCATCTTTTTCTTTCTCTATCTCGGCAACCTTTTTCTCAAGATCCAATTTTTCCGAATTAAGATTGGCCACCTTTTTCGACAACTCACCTTTTTCGGCATTTAGAGCTTCAGTGAGATCTTTGTTGGACGATTCCAACATCATTTTCTCTTTTTCTAGATCTGCCAATTGTTCATCCAATTGATTTATTCGATCCTCTGACGATTCCAATTTATCAAGATAACCCTGAGAAACCCCTTCCAGCTTTTTGTATTTCCCTGTGCTAACGCAACCTACACTCAATAGTAAAATTGGATAAATAAATAAGAGGGAATAAATACCTTTGGTCATGGCAATCGTCTCCTTTGTTTTTGTAAATCGGAAAATCAAGGTGTGACATGGGCACACTTGGGTTCCTTTATCTATTTGGACTAACATGAAAGGGAAAAGGTTACACCCCAGGAAAATAGGCAGCAAGGAAATATATATTTATTAACAATGAGGCATTATGCGGAGTCCAAAGCTTCACCTATTCATTCTATTGACGCTGGCATCTGCAAATTTTGTGTTTGGTAGTTCCAAAGTGTTACCGTTTTTTAACTTAATTCGGGTGGTAATTGTTCCAATAATCTCAAGTTCGCCGACATTGTTATCAAAAGACACTTTATCCCCAATCTTATAGGACTCTTTAAGATAGATGCCACTAATAACATTTCCCGCCACATTCTTCGCTCCCAATCCAAACATCAAAAGGAGGGCTCCACCGATCGTCATAAGAACAATCTGAACAATATTATTTAGTAATGCAGTCTCAAACTCAAGCTGACCGATAGCCAAAACAACAACAAAGACGATAAGAACACTGTAAATTGTGTTGGATAATACTTTTGCGTATTGACTACCCATTCGATCTGATGTTTTAAACACGAGATCTCTTAATGAGCCAGCTAACCAAAGCCCAAAAATTGCAATACAACCAGCGGCAAAAGCCTTAGGAAGGTAAGCAACGATAGAGGAAAGGGCTTTAGAAAAAGTGGTCAACCCCATCGTTTCCACCGAAGAGGAAAAAAATAAGAGAAGGAATGTCCAAAAAACAACCTTTCCGATAATATCGGAAAGATTTAATGAGATATTTAATTTACGGAGGCCAGAATGGATATTTGTCTTCTCTCCTAGTTTATCTAAACCAACCTTTTTAACCAAAAAAGTAGAGATCCTCTTAAGCAACAACGATATTAGTAATCCAATTATTAGTACCGCTACCGCGCCCACGACATTAGGCAAGAAAGTTGCAACTTTTTTCCACATTTCCAAAAGCGAAGTCGTTAGTGTTTCAGTCCAATATTTTGGGTTCATTTACACACCTCTCCGAGGTTTTAATAATAATCCGATAGTTTTAAAAAATGCCATAGACAAGGCAATAACCAAAAAACCGATTTTCAGAAATCCAACCTGGCGAATCACTGTTCCCATAATTGATTTTTGGATCCGCTGATTTGTTTCGTGGGGAGTGTCTCCTTTTTGAAAAATCTCCCTCAACTCCGCGTCATTTGAGTCATCCAATTTCATCTCTTCTCCCGTCGCATGTAATAATACTTTAGACTGGCCTGGATGCAATTAAGTTACATTAAAATTTCCCATTCTGGGAACATGTTGTTCGGCCATAGGCTGACCTAAACCGGTTTTTGGCGCGAAAGAGCCGGACTTTCACCGCATTGATTTCGATTCCTATGACATCTGAAATTTCTTTAATGGATAGGCCAGAAATGAAACGCAACAACATTATTCGACGGTCCTCTTCAGACAATAATTCAAGGGCCAAATAGATCTGCAAATCCTCAAATCCTGTTCCAGATTTATCATTATTGGAAGTCCTTTTTCCGATTATTTGATTCTCATTGACCTCAGATAACCCGACTGCCTTTTTCTCATATTTTGAGCGACCCATGGCCTTAGAAATGGACGCATTATGAACAATCCGGTAGAGCCAAGTTTTAAAACTCGACCTCTCTTTAAAATTTTTAATGTGATGGAACACGCGAACAAACACATCCTGACATACTTCTTCAGCATCTTGATTGTTACCAATTAATTTGTAACAGGTTATTAAAACAATAGGCTGATAACGGTAAAGGAGTACCTCAAAGGCACTTGTAAGGTGTGGAAGTTCTGTTTTACAACGAGAAACCAACTCTTCGTCGGTTAGATGAATGAGCCTTTTTTCGCTTATGCTCGAAATGTTTAGATTAATACTCATGAAAATTGGTGTGCCCTATTTTCCCATTTTTCACTTGGGTACCAAAGTAGATAATGGATTTCTGAGAACAGAAGATAGGCTGGACCCCTTGAGTCGGCCTCAAGGGGTCCGCCAAAGTCAACATTAAGAGACTTTTACATCGATCCGTTTTGGTTTGGCCTCTTCGGATCTTGGGACGGTGACTTTGAGTATCCCATCTTTGTAGTTGGCTTGGATACCATCGGCCTTTGCATCGCTTGGAAGTGAGAAGCTACGGCTGAAAGTCCCGTAGAATTGCTCCTTTCGGAGAAAATTCTTTTTCTTTTCCTCCTTTTCGGTCTTTCGTTCGCCGGCGATTTTTAAGACGCCATCTTGGACATCAACATGAACGTCTTCTTTTGATAATCCCGGTACTTCTACGGAAAAGCTGTAATCCTTGTCAGTGGATTCCACATCCACCGCCGGCATCCACGCGCTTCCGCCATCCATGTCATGGGTCATATTTACGAATGGACTCCGCCCCCAGAAACGATCGAATAGGTCAGTGAATGAGCTTTGGAAATCTTTCATAGCATTGAAAGGATCCCAGAAAGCCACATCACGTCTCCCATCGGTTGGAACGATTTGGTTTTTCTTTTTCATGTGAGTGACCCTCCTTATACTTAGGTTTTGAGGCCAAACATGGAGTTCAGCCTTTGCATTTTTAATACGAGTTGAGGGGCGAAAAGTTCGAGACTAGGGAAGCAATTCTGATGCGGATTTTAAGACCTTTTTTGAAAGGTCCCCAACAAGGGTATAGTATTGATTTTCACCCTTTTTGAAGATAACGCGACCGGATGTGGTTAGAAGAATGGGGTTTGCGTGTGAATGATCAGTAATGGGAGCAGCTTCTTTTTTAAACTTTTTACTAACTGGTTGATCTGAAACAAAGACAGATAGAATTGCGAGACCATCAGTATAACGATAGTGACCAACAGTTTCTCCTAGGACATCAAAAGTATTGCCACTCTCAAAAACAAAGCCACTGGGAAAGGCTTCTGGAATATCGCTACCTTGGTCCCATGCTTCCTCCATGTCCTCATAAGACAAAAAATCCGGATCGAGACCATGATCCACAATTTCACGATCTTGGGTCTTTTTAATTTCAAAGAGGGTGTCAGGCAACTTTTCTATAGGTTCAAACCAGTCATATTTGGTTAGAGAGGCAATCTTTCCTGAGCCGGGTCGAAATCGCCGGTTTTCCAACACGACATATGTTTTTTGATCGACCATTAAGTGCTGCCGTGGCTTTCCAGGCGAAAGCGGTTTCAATTCTAGAATCCACACGGTTCGTCCCAGGCGTTCTTCTTCTCCAAGAATGGTGGCTTCATAATTAAAGAACAATAGGCTCCACTCCTTCTCCTTATCCATCATTTTCCGGACTGAATTCACCCCTTTTCCAATCAGGACTTTATCGTCCGGCAAATATACGGACTGGACTTTCCCATCTCCCACGACAATCCGGTCAATACCGCCATCAGGAGTCAGATATTCCCAACGATAATGATTGGGGTACGAATAATACACGTTGGCTTCTTCCGATCGCGTTTTTTTGCCAAACCATTTCGTTACAGTGACCCGCCCCTTGTAAGAAAGACGTGGATGCTTCACAACCGATCCCAACACCTTAATGGCATTTATTTTCGAGGTTTTTTTACCCTCTTCGCAATAGATTTGTATTCCAATCAGAGTGAAAAGGGAAATAGTGAAACAGAGTTTAATTGGTGATGTCATCATATCTCGCTAAATGAATAGAAAAGTTAGAAGAAGACGTGTGCCGCCGTGGGACAAGACTCTCCCCTATGTAACGGGAATGAGCCGCCAATAAAGGTTCCAATGGTAATGTATTCGCGGTTTGCTCTGGAGTAAGGCCCATCCATATTCCAATGATTAATAGAACGGTTGCTAAACTACCGGCAGGGATCCATACTTGTGGTGCCTGAAACCAACGCCGAATTCGCTCGCTTAATGTTGTTTTCTCAGCTTGTCGGATCAAATTATCAATCAAATCCGCCGGCATCGAATGGCGGAGAGATGTATCCACTAGATCTTTTATTCGAAGAAGCTGATCATATTCATTTCGGCAGGAAGAACATTTCGTTATATGAGATTCGACTGTTGATTTCTCATCGGACTTGAGTTCATTATCAATAAAAGCCGAAATAAGATGCCACTCTTTATGTTGTTTCATTTCAGTTCACCTCCACTGTGTTAAGTTTGTTAAACGCCTCTTTCAGGAGGACCCGGCCCTGATGAATCCGAGAACGAACCGTCCCAACTGGACAACTCATAATCTTACTGATTTCCTCATAGGGCATCTTTTCGATATCACACAGAATGACAGCGGTTTTATAATGCAGAGGCAGCGAGTTTAGTGCCTGTTGAACCAACTGATCTCTTTCTCGATGCTGAGCAATGTCAGCCGGACTCGGTTCAGCCGAGGGGAGTATTTCTTCCCACTGACTTTCCTCTTTTGGCGCAGGACCATCCAAGGAAACCGAATGCTTTCGTTCATATCTTTTTACCCCATCAAAAAAAATATTTCTCAGAATCGTTGTAAGCCAAGCCTCAAAAGGTTTCGAGGAATCATACTTGTCAAAATTTCTTAGCGCCCTTAAAAATGCCTCTTGAACCAAATCTCTGGCATCTTGCTCGTTTCCAGCCAAGCGATAGGCGAAATTATAAGCTGCCTCACCGTGTTGTCGAATAAGCTCAGCAAAAACCTCACGCTTATCAGAAGAGTAAGGGTGGAAGACATTTTCATTCATACAAATTCATCCTACCACACATCCTTCCAACTTTCCTACGAATGAGATTGGAAAAAGTTCATCCATTAATCCTGAGCCCCTAAAATCGAATATGATTTTTAGATGGTATTATCGCCTATTTCCTTGCATTTGAGGACCAGCTCATCAGGCCAAAAATAAAAAAGCTGGTGCAGATTAATTCATTCGGGGGTCGATTTCAGGGAATCGGTTTTAGGCCTCTTAGGGCCGTCCGAAATTATTCTGCACCAGCTAAACTTTTTTTAAAAACCAACTCGGTTCCTTTCAGGATTTTGGGGCTCATTCTATCGGACCTTAACTTTATTACGAACCACGATTAAAAAAGTTCGAGGAATTCATTATGAAAGGAAGAAGAATTATGGAAATGGCGATAATGGCTGTAATTCAGCGCTTATTGTAACCGAACGAAAGGAAGGGGTCATTCGTATAGAAGATATGAGCCCGTGCAAGGGGTTGAATAAGGAGGAATCTGAATATGTCAGAAAAGATTAAGCACTACCGAAACAGAGATCATAAACATTGGAAAAGAACCTTTTGGTCCCATAAAAGGAAAAAAATGTACGAAAGAGAGTCAGCGCCGCACCCAACTAATTTAAGGATCTTTGACGACAAGATTGATTTTCACAAATCAATATTTCAGAACAGATCAAATTAAACCATACAACACGTTAGAGAATTTAATTAAATCCATTCCAAGGAGAAAAAACATGAAGAAATTAATTGGATTTTCCATAGGAACAATACTGGCATTTTGTTTGTCAATTGGATTAACTGTCGCCGAAGACATGGCTGATTACGATTATGAAGATTATGGGTATTCATCCTATGGGTCTGTGAAAAAAATTGATTTAATAAAAAACAACATCACATTAACGGAATACGATGAAGAAAAGGAAAAGGTTATTGATGTCGCGTATAATATTGATCCGATAGTTGAGCTCGCTAACATTGGCTCATTGGAGGAATTAAAAATTGGAGACGCTATTAGCCTTGAGTATATTGTTAGGGAGAACATGAAAACCGTTACCATCCTCGAACTAAATTCGACTGACGCTGAGGCAAATGACAAAGAAGAATCCAAAGGATATTATTACGAGTAGAAAATTACTTACTTTTTAATGTCGAATCATAATAACAAACTCACACTACAAAACCGAAGAAGTGGGGTCCTGGCACATATCTCATCATTGCCAGGGCCTTATGGCATTGGCGATATTGGCCCTGAAGCCTACAAGTTTGTTGATTTCCTTTCTGCTTCGGGTCAGGGATGGTGGCAAATGTTCCCACTGGGACCAGAGGGCTTTGGCCATTCCCCTTATCAAACCCTATCCGTTTTCGCCGGTAATGCTCTTTTTATTAGCTTAGAGTTTTTAGAAGAAGATGGTTTACTCACAAAAGAAGATATTAGTTTAGATAAGTCCTTCCCCCAAAATCGGGTTGACTTCGATCGTGTTCAGGAGTTTAAGGATTGCTTATTTGAAAAAGCATTTAATCGATTTGAACAAAATCGAATCTCACCTGATTACAAAAGATTTCGTCAGTTTTGTTCCAAGAACAAAAGGTGGCTTGATGATTACGCGGTGTATCGGGCCTTGCGTCGCTACTATAATCGATCTCCCTGGTGGGAATGGAAACCGGAACATCGAATACACCACCCCTTAATTCACAAGAAAATAGAAGCTCCTCTCGGCAGATGGATTCATTTTCACAAATTCTTGCAGTACGAATTTTTCAAACAATGGAACCAACTTAAAAAATATAGCCGTTCAAAAGGAATCGGAATTATTGGAGATTTGCCAATTTTTGTTGCGGCCGATAGCGCCGATGTATGGGCACACCAGGATCTGTTTTATTTGAAGAAAAAGGGACGCCCATCAATGGTTGCGGGTGTCCCTCCGGATTATTTCAGCAAAACAGGACAACTCTGGGGTAATCCCTTATATAAATGGGATGTGCACAAACGAAAAGGATACAGATGGTGGATAGAACGCCTTCGAATGGCTTTTAGGTTATTTGATGTTGTCAGGCTTGATCATTTCATCGGTTTCCATAATTACTGGGCTGTCCCAGCTGGCGAAAAAACGGCTCAAAAAGGGAAGTGGAAAAAAGGACCAGGAGCGGATTTCTTCAGAAAGATTACCCGTGTCCTTGGTCAAACAAATTTCATTGCTGAAGACCTTGGATCTGTCACCCCACAAATAAAGGCCTTACGTGAACAATTCCACTTTCCAGGAATGAGAGTTCTTCAGTTTGCCTTTGGGAAGGATCCAGAAGCTCATTTTTATTTACCTCACAACTACCCCAAAAATTGTGTCGTTTACACGGGGACTCACGACAACGACACAACCATGGGCTGGTTCTATGATCAAGGTTCGAGTGCGAGCACCCGGACAAAAGAAGACATATCCATGGAGAAGGACTGTGTTCTTGGCTATCTCCATTCCAACGGAAAAGAGATCCATTGGGATATGATTCGGTTGGCTATAGCTTCACCCGCCAACACAGCTATTTTTCCCGTTCAAGATCTGCTTGGGCTTGGCACTGAGGCCCGAATGAATCGACCTGGAACAACCGAGGCAAACTGGGAGTGGCGACTAATACCAAGCCAGCTTAACAATCATATTATTGAAAAGTTGTTAACTCTCACACAGACATACGAACGCACAAATAAAACTTAATCCAAGGAGAAAAGGGATGGGAAAAATTGAAAAGCCATCGAGCCAAAATTTTAAAAAAGGTAAAAACCAAGGAGATGTTCTTCGAGGATTCCCTCTATCGCCAGGTGTTGTCTTTGGTGACGTATTAATTATTGGAGAAGAGATCCCATATAAATCGAATGAGAATGGAAGCATTGAAGACATCGAGTTGGAACTTGATCTTTTTCGAGGTGCCCTTTCCAAAATTAAAGAAGAGCTTATCTTCATCCATAAGCAAGTGTCCTCCGAAATTGGAAAGCTTGAAGCTGCCATTTTTGAGGCGCAGATAAAAATACTTGAGGACACGGCTCTTCTTAATCAAATTGAAAGAACAATTGAAAATCGGAAGTGGCGATTTGAAATTTCCATAGATCATGTACTAAATTATTACCAAACAGAATTTTCCAAGGTGGAGAATCCTTTATTTCGAGATAAGATCCATGACCTTAAAGATGTGCTATCAAAAATTAAAAAACATGGCCGAAAAAAGGAAGCCGAGAAAACCCTGGATGAATCATCCGAAAAAATCCTCATTGCTAAAGAAATTTACCCATCCCTCATCCCTCCCTCGTCTAGACAAAAGATCATCGGGCTTGTCACCGTGGTGGGTGGCATGGGATCGCATGCTGCAGCCCTTGCTCGATCTTATGGAATACCAGCCGTCGGTTTATCGCCAAATGAAATAAGAAAGCTGAAGAACAACTCAAAAATCCTGATCGATGGCCACGGAGGGCACATATTCATTAAACCATCAACGGATATTCTCCTTGAATATAAACATACAAAACGAGAGTTTGAGCAGTACAAATCCAAAGTTAATCAGCTTGCCTTCAAGGATTCCAGAACAAAGGATGGCGTACCGATTTACATTGATGCCAACTGTGGAACGATGGCGGATGTCAAACAGGCCATGGATTATGGAGCCGATGGAATTGGGCTTTTCCGAACAGAACTCATGTTCTATATCTACGGACGCTTCCCATCGGAGGAAGAGCAATTTCAAATTTATAAGGAAATATTTGAAGCATTCAAGGGAAAGCCTGTTACAATTCGTACCCTGGATATAGGAGGCGATAAAATCCTTCCCTATTTCGTTATTCCCAAGCAGTTAAATCCCTTCTTGGGGTGGCGGTCTCTGAAAATCTCTTTTGAACAGCCCGAGATATTTAAGGATCAAATCAAAGCCATTTTACGTGCTGCTCAATATGGGAATGGTCGTATCCTTTTTCCGATGGTCACGTCTTTCAATGATATTGTCAAAGCAAAGGAATATGTGGCGATATGCGGAGAAGAATTAAGAAAACAGGGGATCGATTTTACTCCCCATATTCAATGTGGGGCCATGGTGGAGGTTCCCGCTGCTATTTTTGGTTTAAAAGACATCCTCCAGGTGGCTGATTTCGTAACGATCGGAACGAATGATCTTATTCAACATTTATTAGCTGTAGACCGAAACAATCCCAAGGTCGCTCCCTTTTATCTTCCTCATCACCCTTCTGTTTTAGCGGCTTTAAGTGAAATAATTAAGATGGCCAATCTGGCTGAAAAGTCGGTGAGCCTATGTGGTGAGATGGCATCCAATCCGATTTATCTACCTCTTTTAATTGGATTGGGACTCAAGAAATTAAGCATGGTTCCCAATTATATTCCGATTATCAAAGATATTGCGCGAGCCGTTGACCACAAAAAAACGCATAAATTTGTAGAGGAACTAAGATCGCTTAAGAGCGCAGATGCCATCGAAGAAAAGCTTTCCGACATAACCAAAGAATGGTATCCAGAGGTGACAAAAATATCTCACTAGAGGAACAAGCACGGAACACTTGAATGATTCACAAACATAAGCCTTTATTAATCAATGCCTTGGCCCTTTTGACCATCATCTTTGTCGCTTGGCTGGACGCCACCACGCATAGGCGGTTGTCATTTTATTTATTTTATTTCCCTTCCATCATCCTGGTTGCCTGGTTCGGTAAAAAATCAACAGCTTACATAGTTGTCGTGATATGCAGTTTCGCCTGGTTCTTCTCGAATGTTGATATCAAAACATTTACACTTGATCTAATTTTGGTTTGGAATACATTTATCCGAATTCTTACCTTTGCCCTCGTCGCATGGGTTATCCTTGCCATGAGAAAAACCAACGACGAACTCAATATTCTTCATCGTAAGGTGTGCACTCTTTTAAAAGCCGAAAAAGAATTGTCTCGGAAGGATCATTTAACAGGTGCCCTCAACAGCCGGGCCTTAGAAGAAAAAATGATTGAGGAACGGGCCAGGGCCCATCGATTTGGACGATTGACATCTCTTCTCTATATTGACTTAGATCACTTTAAAGAAATCAATGATAATCATGGTCATCAGTTTGGTGATACGATGTTGAAAAGTGTAGTTGAAATCATCAAAAAGAATATTCGAGACGTTGATCGAGTCGCTCGGCTTGGAGGAGATGAGTTTGCCATCCTTCTCCCAGAAACAAACCGGAACCAAGCCGAAAATTGCGCCAAGCGTGTTTTGAATCAAATAAACAAGAATATCCCTCCTCCTTTAACCGCAAGTATTGGCATGGTTCTTTTTGGTGATATCGCTGCTTCGAATGAGGAATTAATAAAGAGGGCTGATGATGCTATGTATAAGGCTAAGCGATCAGGTAGAAATACCCTGGTCTTGGCTAGTCCTACCTAAATAACCCTGGTGGGCAGGAAATGATTTATACTGTTTGCTTTTCAAACTCTTGAGATGTGGGTGGGTCAACTTTGCTGATTTTGAGAGTCACGGGTTTCTCAATAATCTCCAGTATTCCTTGAATAGGAATTCGCACCCAAGTTGGCCGATTGTTAAGCTCATAGCCTAACTCATAAATACTTTTATCAAGGATAAAAATATCCAATAACATTTTTAACTCCTCTTTGTTCTGAGGAACAAATGCCGCCCCCTTTGTTGTTAAAAGATAACTCTTCACAAAAGCAATTCTGATCCATTGAAACCAAAGTTTTCGCCAAGGCTCCAATTCACCCGCCTTTGCTGAAACAACTTTTTCTGTTTGAACATGAGCAGCCACATTCGAAGCATAGTGGAAAGATCGTAGCATGCCCGCCACATCCCGAAGGGGAGATGTCTTCTGGCGACGCTCACCCAGCGACCGGGCTGGCTCCCCTTCAAAATCAATAAGAATAAAATCTTTTCCGGTGAACAAAACTTGCCCCAAATGAAAATCACCATGAGTTCGAATCCGCATGGATTGAAAAGTCCCATCTTTTAAACTGCGGAATTTTTTAATGATCTCTTGTTCATTGGCCAATATCCGATCGGCCTCCTTTTTTGATCCTTCA
This sequence comes from bacterium F11, assembly GCA_002176905.1. The sequence continues at coordinate 31,358 of MSYE01000237.1, forward strand.
TCAAGCTTTTTAAGTTGTTTTTTTAATAATTGGAAAACTTGAAGGGCATGACCTCTCATTCCTTGGTATTGAGATTGTTGAAAAAATCCAGTAAAAGCTTCAGGAAAAAATTCCGGATCCGATGTTTCGGCCCCAATCGCCAAATGAAATTCACCGGTTCTTTTCCCAAGGAGTGCCGCCTGTTCCAGGTAATGACCAAATAAGTCCCTCACCAAATCAGGTGGATCGTCATCCAAAGAATCCAAAAAGTGTTTTTCGATAATTGTTAATCCTTCTTTTCCCCCTTCCCTCGCCAAGGCTCTTTCGTAGTATTGCCCCAAATGCTCCAACGTATACTTCCAAGAATCACCCTCATTGGCAATGAATCCTTGAAAAGTGCCCAAAATGGTAAATTCACCATTTGGTTGCCTATACTCCATTCCTCCCAAAACGGGAGGCATATGAGAAAAAGCTCCGTTTTCTGTAAGATATCGCCCTATTTCGAGATCAGGGTTAAGACCTGTCTCCAACCTCCGAATCATTTTAAGAACCAATTTATCCCCATAAAAAACAGACGTGTTACTTTGTTCCGCCCTTGACGTAACAACCTTGAGGCCGGCAAAAGCAGATGAAGAAATTTTCGGTAAGGTTTTGGTTGAGGAGAAAACAATTTCACCTTTTTTACCAGGAATCCGGCGACGTTTTTGCAAATTGTCCAAAAGAACTTTTGGGAATTCTTCCCCCCACATGGGGTCATACAAAATCCCTTCTTCCTTTCCAGGCACCTCAACGGCGACAAAAATAACACTCGGATTTTGGATTTTAATATTGTGGGCTTTTTCCCCGGAAGAAAATGAAAGAGGAAGTGAATACATTTCTAAGGATCCATCGGTATATCCCACTTCGATAAAAACCAGCATGGACAAATGGGTAGAATGGCTCAATTTGATAACGTCCGCTATTTTAATTGTTTGAATGGTTCTCGCTTTTCCACCAAACCAGCGCTGATTTTGAATATAGACCGGAAGCAATTTCTGCAAATGGCCTCGATTGCGTTCGTCAAAGACCTTCTCCCAGGAGCCTGAAACCCTAATAATGGGAAGTTCAGCTTGTGGTTCTTTAGCCAAAGGAGTCACTTCGACTTTTTGGGGTTCGAGTGAAAACCAGAAAAAGGAATGCGGGCCCAAAGTCATAAAATAGGGCTCCTCTCCAATCGATCGAAACTTGGTTTTTCCGAACATTTCAACCGGGGCAAATCCCTTATGTGACGAAAGATCCAATTCCACTCCTTGAGAAAAACGGGATAGGTTGGCCACAACCAATATTTTTTCTTCTTGATAGGATCTAAAGTATGCGAGAATTTTTGGGTTATCTGGACTAAGAAATTCCAATGTTCCACGACCAAAGGCCTTATGCTGTTTCCTGAGAGCAACCAGTCGCCTCATCCACCAAAGAAACGATCTTGGATTTTGTTCCTGAGATTCCACATTAAGAGCTTCGTAATGATATTCCGGATCAATGATAACAGGCATATATAGCCGTTGGGGATTGGCTTTTGAAAACCCTGCGTTTCGGTCGGGGCTCCATTGCATGGGAGTTCTTACGCCGTTGCGATCACCAAGGTAATAGTTGTCTCCCATACCGATTTCATCGCCATAATAAATAATGGGTGTTCCCGGTAATGAAAAGTACAGGCTCGTGATGAGTTCAATAGCCCTTCGAGAATTACCCAAAAGAGGAGCCAAGCGGCGACGAATGCCTAGGTTAATTCTTGCTTCGCGGTCTTTTGCATACACCTTATACATATAATCCCGCTCACGGTCTGTTACCATTTCCAATGTCAACTCATCATGATTCCTTAAAAACGTGGCCCATTGGCAATTTTCGGGAATGGGTGGTGTTTGATTCATAATTTCAATAATGGGATAACGGTCTTCCATCCGAAGGGACATAAATAGGCGTGGCATTAGGGGGAAATGAAAAGCCATCTGGCACTCATCTCCTTTTCCGAAGTAGGCCACCGCATCTTCCGGCCATTGATTGGCTTCGGCAAGAAACATTCGGTTTTTAAACTTAGAGTCCACAGATTTCCTTAATTCTTTTAGATAGGTGTGGGTTTCCGGTAAATTCTCACAACTCGTTCCTTCACGTTCAAAAAGATACGGGATAGCATCCAACCTCATACCATCCACACCCCGCTTCATCCATAGATCCATTAATTGGGAAATCTCTTTCCTGACATGAGGACTATCAAAATTTAGGTCGGGTTGATGAGAGTAAAATCGGTGCCAATAATAAGCATTAGCCACATTGTCCTTAGACCAATTGGAGGGCTCAAAATCTTTAAAAATGATTCGTGTTCCACGATACTTTTCCGTCGTATCGCTCCATACGTAGAAATTTCTTTCAATACTTCCAGCAGGTGCGCGTCGGGCCCGTTGAAACCAAGGATGCTGATCTGAGGTGTGATTAATGACCAGCTCAGTAATAACGCGAATGCCCCGCTTGTGGGCTTCTTTTAAGAAAGTTGTGAAGTCTTGGAGGGATCCATAGGAAGGATGAATGGTGGTATAGTCTGATATATCATACCCATCGTCTTTTTGTGGAGAAGGATAAAAAGGGAGAAGCCAAACGGCAGTGACACCCAATTTTTCAAGGTAGTCAATCTTTTCAGCCAGACCGCGGAAATCTCCAATTCCGTCTCCATTATGATCATAAAAAGCTTTTATATGAAGTTGGTAAATAATGGCATCTTTATACCACAAGGGGTCATCGGGAAGATTGAAGTCATTTTTTTGTTTTTCCATAAATAATCTCTTTTCTGGATTCTAACATGAAAATTAGGCTTTGATACGCCTAAAGAGATGAAATAACAAAGAATAACTTCACTTAACAATTAATATATTAGAATCGGTGTGCATTAATAAAAAGGATGAATTCATGAAAACAATAGATGTCGATACAAAGAAAGGACGGAAAGTCCCATCTCTTAAAATTAAACCCGGCCGGCCATATCCTCTTGGCGCAACATGGGACGGAACTGGTGTTAACTTTTCCATCTTTTCTGAAAATGCAACGAAAATTGATTTATGTCTGTTCGACTCTGCTGATGCCCAATCAGAAATCCATCGTATTTCCTTAAAGGAAAGAACGGATAAGGTTTGGCACGGATACGTTCCCCATTTGCGACCCGGACAGCTCTATGGTTATCGAATCTGGGGACCCTACAAACCCGAGCAAGGACACCGGTTTAATCCAAACAAAATTCTATTGGATCCGTATGCCAAAGCCATTGGGCGAACCATCAAATGGGGAGACGATCTGTTCGGCTATAAGATTGGGGACAAAAAGGGAGATCTCTCCTTTGATAAAAGAGATAATGCTAGTTTCGCCCCCTTAGGCGCCGTTGTTGACACAGCCTTTACGTGGGGAGACGACCGTCCACCAGCAACCCCCTGGCATAAAACGATTATTTACGAACTGCACGTGAAGGGCTTCACAAAGTTACATCCGGGCATTCCAGAAGACCTTCGCGGCACCTACGAAGGTCTCACATCGGAACCTGTGATTCGTTATCTTCAGAAAATGGGAGTAACAGCCGTTGAACTCATGCCGGTTCATCACCATGTTATTGATCGGCACCTAGTGGAAAAAGGATTGTCGAACTATTGGGGATACAACACCCTCGCCTATTTTGCGCCTGACATCCGCTATTCCATGTCAAAAAATCCGGAAGAATCCATTCGCGAATTTAAACGAATGGTGCGCACTTTTCACAAGGCAGGAATCGAAGTCATTTTAGATGTTGTCTACAACCATACCGCTGAAGGAAACCATATGGGCCCAACCCTTTGCTTCAAGGGCATCGATAATACCTCCTATTACCGTTTGACCAAGGAAGATTTCCGCTATTACATGGACTACACTGGAACCGGCAATACGTTAAATATGCAACACCCCCGTGTCCTGCAACTCATTATGGACAGTCTTCGGTATTGGGTAAATGAAATGCATGTTGACGGTTTCCGATTTGATTTGGCCAGCACACTCGCAAGAGAACTCCACGAAGTGGATAAGCTTGGAGCCTTCTTTGACATTATCCATCAAGACCCAGTTATCTCACAAGTCAAACTCATTGCGGAGCCATGGGATCTAGGCGAGGGTGGATATCAGGTGGGCAATTTCCCAACGGGATGGACGGAGTGGAATGGAAAGTTCAGAGACACGGTCCGTCGGTTCTGGAAGGGAGATGGGGATACAGCATCCGAATTTGCCACTCGTTTTTGTGGAAGCAGTGACTTATACGAACAAAGCGGTCGGCGCCCCTACGCCAGCATCAATTTTGTAACGGCTCATGACGGCTATACGCTTCAAGATCTTGTCAGCTATAACGAGAAACATAATGAAGCCAATAAAGAAAACAATCAAGATGGCGACAGCAACAACTTAAGTTGGAATTGTGGAGCTGAAGGACCAACAGATGACCCTATAATCAATAAGCTTAGGGAAACACAAAAAAAGAACTTTATGGCCACCCTTCTTCTTTCCCAAGGTGTTCCTATGCTCTTGGCGGGCGATGAGTTTGGCCGAACTCAAAAAGGGAATAACAATGCATACTGCCAAGATAACGACATCAGTTGGGTTGATTGGGATCTCAAGGACAAACAAAAAGATTTTCTCCAATTTGTCCGCCGTCTGGTCAAAATAAGAAAAGAGCAGCCTGTTCTTCAAAGACGAAAATTCTTTCAGGGCCGTGAAATCAGGGGGTTGGACGTTAAGGATGTCACTTTCTATGAGCCATCCGGCAATCAAATGACGGATGAGGCCTGGCAAGCCGGGTTTGTGAAGTGCCTAGGAATTCTGTTGGCGGGCGATATTACCGACGAGTTAAATGACGACGGAGAACCCATCGCTGGCGAGACACTTCTTATTTTATTTAACGCTCATCATGAACCGATACCGTTTACAATCCCTCAAATCGACCCATCAGACAAATGGGAACGCCTTTTGAATACAGCCAATACTAAAGAAACAAATATTGTTTTAAATGGTGGAACGCAATGTGATCTTCAGCCAAGGTCACTTTGTATGTATCGACTTCAATAACACAAAAGAGTGGGGATTTAAATGTACCTGTGTCTTACCATTGGTAACGAGCGAAGGATTTGAAGAGCCAGCGTTCCCGCCCCATTTTTTATCAGCGGTATTTAGCATGCTTTCCCATTCTCCCATTAACATGGGATGAGAAATTGATTTATCATCTTCCGCAAAATTGAAAACACCAACGTAAGAACTGTTTTTATCCCAACGGTGAATCAACAAGACCTTATCAGGCCCAACAATATCGGTTTCCAAATTATTACGGTCGAATGAATTTAGTGCTCTCTCGCTTTTTCGTAAACCAATAGCATGCTTGTAGAATTCAAAAAGAAGACCATGAGGCCCCCCTTTTCGAAGATCATGGTTTAATTTGCATTTTAAAAATGTGTCTTCATCTTGGGGATCGGGCACCATTCCCTTCCATTGAAAGGACTCAAATTCCTCCTTTCGACCTTTACGGACCGCTTCAATTAGATCTTTGTCGGAGTGATGAACAAAATATTGAAACGGGGCTTTCTCCAAGTATTCTTCTCCCATGAAAAAAAGAGGAATAAACGGAGAAAAGATGACAGAAGAGGCGGCAAGCTTTAATACCTCCAAGGAGCATGTCTCACTTAACCGATCTCCCATCATGCGATTCCCAATTTGGTCATGGTTCTGATTGAAAACAACGAACTTGGACCCAACCAACCCTTCCGTTGAGTTGCCATGCTTCCTTTTCCGAAAAGGCGAGTAATCTCCCGAATAAACATATCCATTTTCAAATGACTTTTGCAGATGTTCCACCGCACCAAAATCAACGTAATATCCAGATTTCTCTTTTGTAAGGAGCGTGTGCAAGGCATGGTGGAAATCGTCACACCATTGAGATGCCAAGTTATATCCCCCTTGGTCCTTGGGCCTTATGATACGCGAATCATTTAGGTCACTCTCCGCAATAGGATAAATATGCCTCCCTGATTTTTGCGAAGTGACCTGAATGGCTTCCCCCAATTCCTCTAAGAAGGTCCTACCAGAGAAATCATAAATGGCATGAACCGCATCAAGCCTAAGCCCATCAATGTGAAATTCATCCACCCACATAAGCGCATTCTCAATAAAATACCGGCGCACATCATCGGAATAAGGTCCATCAAAATTAATAGCCCTTCCCCATGGTGTTTTATACTTCTCCGTAAAAAAGGGGCCAAAATCTCCTAAGTAATTTCCTTCCGGGCCGATATGGTTATAGACCACATCCAAAACAACAGCCAATCCTTCTTTGTGGCAGGCATTGATAAGTTTTTTAAATCCATTGGGGCCCCCATAGGAATTCTGAGTGGCGTAAGGATAAACACCATCATATCCCCAATTTCTTTGACCTGGGAACTGAGCAACGGGCATTATTTCCAACGCCGTTATTCCCAATTCTTTAAAATAAGGAAGGTGATGAATAAGGGATTCAAAAGTCCCTTCTTTTGTAAAGAGTCCGACATGAAGTTCGTAAAGGAGGTAATCCTTTAGCGGAATTCCTTTCCAATGCTGATCTTCCCATGCAAAAGATGGATCTACGACCTGAGAAGGGCCATGAACCCCATCTGGTTGATATTGTGACGCAGGATCTGGCCTCTTTACCTTGCCATCAAGAAGATAGAAATACGTTGAACCCGGGGTGACATTTTCAACCTCGGCTTGAAAATAGCCATTGGATCCGCGCTTTAAGGAGGTATCCAATTTCTTTGGGCCCTCAATAATCAAATCCACTTTTTCACGCTGCGGGGCCCAGACGGAGAAATGACAACAATCTCCGCTTAATTGAGAAGCCCCAAAACGTCTTTTCAATATTCCTGCATTCTTATCCATTATTTTCATATGTTTTCTAGAACCGCAGCTGGTAGCGTGTTCAATACCAACGCGGCTGATAAATTCTTCTCTCCTTTATTCGATTCTGGTTCAAAACTCGTTTTTGTCAACACATCCCGCATCTTTACTTTTTCCCATTCCATTGGAAGCTGAATGAAAGTGTCACCCCAATCTTTTGGAAGTGTTAATTTGGTTTGGGATTTTTCTTCCAAATAAAATCTAGAAACAACAACAACGACTTTTTTCTCCTCACATTCGCGAGCGAAGGCACAGACCTGTTTCTTATTGGGACCCGTGACAGTCAATGGGATATACTTTCCTTTTACGAACAATTCTTTTTCTCGACGCCTAAGCTGGAGAAGAGTCTTCGTGACATATAATTTAATTTTTCCATCCTCAGGCCGAGAGATCATCTCATTAATATTCCGGCAAACATCGTCGTCCTCTATTCCATCAAATGACGTTAGTAACCCTCGCAAATGATCATAGTCGACAGGACGGCGGTTATCCGGATCAACCAAACTCAAGTTCCAAACTTCCGTCCCCTGATAAAAATCTGGAATTCCAGGAGAAGTGACTTTTAAAACTGTCTGGCAAAGAGAATTTAAGATTCCCGCCTTGATGATAGGCTCGATAAAAGACTCAAAGGATTCAAGAAATTTATTCTTTAAATTGTTGTTTAGTAGATCATTAATGAAATCCAAGATGGCTTTCTCATAGCTTTCATTTGGCCGCAACCAGCTTGAATGGTTTTTCGCCTCACGAAGCGCTTTCACCATATAACCGCCAATGCGTTCTTCGTATTCTTGGTCATTCTTTTTTGAATAGGGCCAGGTTCCAATAAGCGTTTGATAAAGGAGATATTCCTCATTGGAATCCGGAGCTTCTATTCCATCAATTGTTTTTTTCTTATCCGCATTCAGGCTATGCCAATGCGTTAGAGCGTTATGCCATTGCGCTGGAATTTCTGAAAGGACGTTAATTCTTGCTCGAACATCTTCGCTTCGCTTGGTGTCATGAGTGGTTGTGGCATTCAGTGTTCCTGGCCATTTCATTTGTCTTTGAATGCTTCTTCTATGAAATTCTTCTAAAGGTATTCCGAAATGATCGGGGTTGCCACCCACTTCGTTTTGAGAGGCCAATGGAAAATAACGGTAAAAAGCGGTGTCCTCTAGGCCCTTGGCCATGATAGGTCCCGTTATTTGCTGGAAACGCATGACAAACTCTCGCCTTTCTGTAATTTGACTTGAATTAAGGCCTGGAGGATCTTGCATCAATAAAACATCACCTACGAAATCGAAAAGGGATGGATCTGTAGAAAGATTCCTTTGCTTGGCTGAGTGAATTGCATATTCGATATGTTCACGGTCCTCACCATCAACCTTTTCATTGTCATAGGTGGTGTAACTCCGATAAACAGGGAAACAAGCAATGACCTCGCGGAGAACAAATTTTAAACTGTCTAAGGTAAAGTCTCTGGAATAGCGATGCTGCTCAGAAATCGTGTCCAACTTATGGGCCAAAACCGTCAATTCACTCGCATTGGACACAAGCATGATAAATTTTTTGCTTGAGCAAAGAAGATCGTTAAATTTAATGTTTTGTCCCGTAAAATTCCTGTAGGTATTTTGAAATAGTTTTCTATTATCCTGATGAATGAATAATTCATTTAGAGTATTCATAAAGTCATAACCTGTTGTTCCAAAAATGGGCCAGCTGGTTTTCAACTCCTCTTTTCCTTCGAGGATTTTCTCAACGACAACATAAAAGAGCGAATCCTTAGAACCATCATTATTCTTGTTCGAATAGTGATCAAGGCAATGCCTTTGTAAGTCTTCCAAATACACCTGAGGGCTAAATAGGCCATCGACGTGGTCTATTCTAAAACCCGTGATTCTCCCCTGTTTCACCTTTTCAAGAACCCATCGATGAAGCCCCTCAAAAACCTCTGGTTCTTCAACGCGTATCGCGGCCAAGTCATTAATATCAAAAAACCTGCGGTAATTGATTTCATCTGCCGCCACACGCCAAAAGCTAAGTCGGTAGGCTTGTTCCCGTAACAACTCTTCAAGTCGATTAAAACTATGCGGGTTATCCTTAGACCCATTAATAGAGCGAATTTCATTTTGTAAGACTTTGGCCAATTGAGTGTTACCATTGATGAGCTTACTAAGTCGATCTTTTATGATGTCTTTTTCTCGATAGCGTTCCTCCATTTTTACCACATCTTTCTCTGTTCGGTCGGGCAAGTGATTGAGCGCGGTTACGATGCTTTCCAACTCTCTTAGATGGGGCTCTGATTGAGGGATCTGTGATTTTATCTTGTTGAGGAGAGGCTCGAGGATAAGCACCCATGTTTTTGGAGCTAGTGGAAGTCTATAATCGTAATAGTTAGAGAAAAAGGCTCCATCCTGATAAGACAACTGAATTTCCTGATTTTCAATGACACGTCCATACTGATCTCCTAGAAAAGGAAGGAGAACTTTGTTTTTCAATTCGGCCTTGGTCGGTTTCCAATTAATATCGAAGTATTTGGAAAATTTCGAGCTTGGTCCATTTTCCAAAACATCCATCCACCACAAATTTAACGAATCAGTAATACACATATGATTAGGAACGATATCCACTATCAATCCCATCCCCTTTTCTTTTAAAGCGTCGGCCATCTTATTGAAATCCTCTTCTGTCCCAATGTCTTTATTGAGTGTTGTCGGATCGATACAATCATACCCATGAACGCTATCCTTTCTCGCTTGCAAAATGGGAGAGGAATAAATATCCGTAATCCCCAACAACCCAAGGTAATCCAGAAGAGACTCGGCCTGTTGAAAAGTAAATGACGAATTAAATTGAAAACGGTAAGTTGAGATTGGATGCCGCATAATTCCTTGTATTTTATACTATTCAGATATGCCTAATGGTACTTTAAATCCTGAATCACCTCCCAAACAAAAGATTGAACTGGGAACTTTTACAGGTGTTTTTATGCCCAGTTTCCTGACAATTATGGGGGTTATTGTATTCCTCCGTATGGGTTTCGTCATGGGGAATGCGGGACTCATTCAAGGATTGGGCATTATTTTACTGGCCCATGCCATATCCATCCTTACCAGCTTATCGGTATCCGCCATTGCGACCAATACGAAGGTTAAGGGTGGAGGTGTTTACTATCTCATTTCAAGAAGTTTGGGCCTAGAATATGGGGGGCCAATTGGCCTCATTCTTTTCTTATCACAGTCCGTTTCGGTCGCTTTCTATATTATCGGTTTCACTGAGGTCCTAGTTTCGTTGGCCCCGTTTTTGGAACCATATGTTATCCCTATTGAATGTCTGGTTTGTGTGGGATTATTTTTACTTGCGATCATGGAACTGGATTGGGCAGCAAAGATTCAATTTTGGATTCTTATCATTCTGATCATCGGGCTATTGTCCTTTGCTATCGGATCAGTACTGACCTTCCAAAAAGCCACACTTATGACCAATTTGGGCCCTCGGTATGCCAATGGCTACTCCTTTTGGATCGTGTTTGCCATCTTTTTCCCCGCCATAACAGGATTTACGCAAGGGATCAATTTTTCAGGAGATTTAAAGAAACCAGAAAGAAGTATTCCCCTCGGCACCTTCCTGGCGGTGGGAATCACTTTTGTCATCTATCTCTTGTTCTCGATTTTGGTTTTGGGAAGCATTGATCGAGAACCACTTCTCACAAATTATCTGGTCATGAAAGATATTTCTATCGTTCCTTTGCTCATTGACCTTGGAATTATCAGTGCCACACTATCATCTGCATTAACAAGTTTCCTTGGGGCACCACGAATTCTTCAAGCCTTAGCCTTAGACAACGTCTTTCCTTTCTTGAAAACCTTTGCCAAAGGATATGGTCCTTCCTCAACTCCCCGTCGAGCAACCATTTTGACGTTTATTGTCGCCCTTGTCTGTATTTTAAATGGAAACCTGAATACTATTGCCCCGATTGTGACCATGTTTTTTTTGATGACCTATGGCCTTATGAATTACGCTACATTTGTTGAAGACTTTGGAAATACACCAAGTTTTCGTCCGCGGTTTCGAATCTTTCATTGGCGGCTTTCTTTGGCCGGAGCGATTGGGTGCCTTTTGGCCATGTTATTTATCAATACCCTAGCGGCTGTTGGGGCCTTAATTTTTATCTCAATTATTTATTGGATAGTGGACCGAACTGTGAAAGAAACGTCATGGGGCGATGCAAAAAGGGGCTACTATTTTAGCCGCGTTAAGGATAATTTATTAAAGATGCGTTTGGAGCCTTTCCACGCAAAAACTTGGCGCCCACAAATGCTCATCATGAGTGGCCGGCCACAAAGCCGGTTCGCCCTAGTCAAAGTCGGCATGTGGATGGAAGGAGGGCGCGGCATTTTGACGTTGGCAAACGTTATCGCAGGAACCCCGGAAGAGCGCATGTCCATCCGAAAAAATGAATTAAGCTCGATTGGGGAATTCATCAAAACCAACAAACTGCCTGTTTTCTACGAAGTTTTAATTGCCCCATCCTATATTTCTGGCGTTGAGAGTCTAGCTCAATGCCACAGTATCGGAACACTCAAACCCAATACCGTTTTAATGGGTTGGACAGATCAAAAAGAAAAAAAAGAAACATTCATTGATGTTATCCAGTCCATCGAAAGATTCGGAAAAAATGTCATTGTGGTAGATGAAGAGCAAGAATTATTTAATGGGAAAGACCCAGATGAGTCTGTTTTAAAAGATATTTTGATCGATGTGTGGTGGAGAGGAGATAAAAATGGATCCCTTATGCTTCTTTTGGCCTATCTTTGGACCCAAAACCCAGAGTGCCGGAAAGGGCAGATAAGACTCTTAAGAATTGTCGATACAGAGGAAGCCAAAAGAGAAAATGAGAAACATCTGGCAAAGTTGATTGAAGATTCTCGGATGGAAGCCAGAGTGGAAGTCATCCAATCAACAGAATCATGGTCACAAGTTGTTATTTCCCAATCAAGGGATACAGATGTGGTCTTTATTGGTCTTGCTATTCCGAAAGAAGGTGGAGAAGAAGAGTTTTTGAAAATATATCAACCCATATTGGATCAGCTGTCAACGACAATACTCGTTCACAGCGTTGATAAGCTAGATGTTCAAACATAACCCATGAAACGAATCTTAAAGCACATAAGGAAAAAATTCATTGCTGGGCTATTGGCCATCATTCCCCTTGGATTGACTATTTTTGCCATCAAATTCTTCTACATTTTGATAGACAACCGCCTAATGGGGTGGGTTGACAATGCTTTTGGGGTATCCATCCCTGGCCTAGGAATTATTTTAATCATTTTACTGCTTTACTTTCTTGGTGTTTTTGCGTCTAACCTGCTTGGCAAAAAACTTATAAACCTCTTCGAACAGATAATTGAACGCATTCCTATTATTAAAACGACATACAACCTTGGCAAACAAGTTTCTTCTGCTTTTACACTGCCTTCTCGTGACCTGTTCAAGCGAGTTGTCCTGGTGGATTATTTAAAGGAGGGAATGTGGACGATTGGTTTTGTTACAGGAGATATTATCGACCACACGAAAAATGATATGAAGCTACTCAAAGTTTATATTCCAACACCACCAAATCCAACATCGGGAACCATCGTCCTCGTAAAAGAAACAGAGACCCGTGACCCTGGATGGTCAATCGAACAAGCAATAAAGATGGTTATTTCCGCTGGGATTATAGGACCGACAGAAATTTCGAAAAAAAAGGTGGAAACAAAGGGCTAACAGCAATGACGAATATTCATGATTGGATTAAAGATGTTGGATTCCTCGGCTTTCTTGACATCTTTTTCATCGCCATTCTTATTTATGCCATATTAATCTGGTTTAAGAGGACAAGGGCTGCTTTTGTGCTGACCGGCATTGTAATCATCTCCGCTATTTACCTCTTAGCCAGACAACTTAACCTTTCATTAACAGCCGGAGCTCTTGAGAAATTCTTTGCCATTATTTTAATTGCCCTTGTTGTCATATTTCAGGAAGAACTCCGTCATTTTTTTGAACGCGTGGCCGTATGGAGCCTTGATAGACGGTTTATGCAAAAGAAAGGAATCCTTGCAACCCGAGAAGAAGTAGACACTTTGGTTCGTACCGTATATGACCTGGCGAGGGTGAAGGTAGGGGCGCTCATCGTTATCCGAGGAAAAGATATGATTGCCCGCCATTTGACAGGGGGGGCGGATCTGGATGGCATTATTAGCGAACCCATATTAAAAAGCATTTTTGATCCGGGATCATTGGGACATGATGGGGCTTTGATTATTGAGGGAAATCGTATTACGAAATTTGCATGTCATCTTCCGCTTTCCAAAAATCTAAAAGCAGTTGGAAACAAAGGAACACGCCACACAGCTTCCCTCGGTCTTTCCGAACTTTCCGATGCCCTTTGTTTGGTTGTCTCGGAGGAACGTGGCATTGTATCAATCGCACGAGAGGGGAAAATTAAAGAAGTATCGGACCCGGAACAATTGAGTATTCTTCTTGAAGATTTTTTACAAAACATTCATCCCAGACAAAAAACACGATTCTGGGATGATGTCATTAAAAGAAACGGGATTGAGAAATTGCTTGCCCTCTGCCTGGCCCTTTCTATTTGGTTCGTCTTTGACCATGGAGCTAAAATTATTTATAAAACGTATACAATTCCCATTCAAATAAATGACCTGCCGAAACCCTGGATAATTCAAGACATCGATCCGAATCAGATCAAACTGACATTTGAAGGGCCCAGAAAATCCTTTTATTTCCTTAAAAAAGAAAACCTAATTCCCATGTTGAAACTCAAGATGGAGCCCGGGGTACAAGTGATGAAACTATCCCCGGAAGAATTTAGAATACCGACAAACATAACGTTAAGTTTCATTAAACCGCAAAGTATTAAAATTCGAATCGATAACCTAGAAGAACTGGAAAAAGAAAATCAAAAAAAGTGAGGGATCGTTATGCCAACAAAAGAATCGATTTTTCCATTGTTAAAAAAATACATTGAGGAGGATCCAGCAAGAGCAGCTACAAACCTTACCACCTTATCCGAAACACACGCAGCCGATGTTTTAAACAACCTATCCGTTTCAGCATCGTACGACGTATTTTCCAGGATCCCGTCTGCCTATGCCGCCCTCTTGGTTGATAAGATATCGAAGGAACGCCTGCAGGAAATTTTACAGAAACTGGATCCACAAAAGGGCTCCGAGGTATTTCTTAATTTATCAGAGACAAGCCGACAGCAATTTGTCGAATCCTTGCCCGACACCCTAAAGCAAAAAATCCAAGAGCTCCTAAGTTTCCCGGAGGGGAGCGCCGGGCGAATGATGAAAGCGGATTTCTTGGCATTTCGCTTAGAGACCACGGTAAAAGAAACAATCAATCGGCTTCGTCATCTTGTCAAAAAAAACACGCAAATTTCCTATGTCTACGTAGTAGATGGCGAGAACCACCTCCAGGGCGTGATAAATATGCGTGATCTTATGCTCTCTTCGCAAGAAGCCCCCTTATCCCACGTCATGAGAAAAGATGTATTCTCCATCAATTCTTTTACCGATAGAGAACAAGTGGCGCAAGAGCTATCCAAAAGGAAATTCTTTTCCGTTCCGGTTGTTGATAACGAGAATCGGATACTTGGGGTTGTTAAAGCCGAAAGCCTTCTGGCTACCGCACAAGAAGAAGCGACGGAAGATATCCAAAAAATGTTTGGTGCAGGAGGAGACGAACGCACATTCTCCCCCATATCATTCTCCCTGAAAAAACGATTACCATGGCTTCACGTTAATTTGGTCACTGCGTTTATGGCCGCTGGCGTGGTCGCACTTTTCGAAGGAATCATCGCGAAAATGACAGTCTTGGCGGTTTATTTGCCTGTTGTGGCGGGTCAAGGCGGGAATGCCGGCGCCCAATCTCTAGCCGTTGTCATGAGAGGGCTGGTTATGAGGGAAATCCCTAAGGGGAAAGCAAAAAAACTGATCTTAAAAGAAACGTGGATTGGCATGGTTAATGGTTTTGTTATTGGTATTGTGACAGCCCTTATTGCTTGGGCCTGGCAAGGGAATCCTTTTTTGGGAGTGGTCATAGGGCTAGGGATGTTGGTTAATCTATCTATAGCTGGTTTATCGGGAGCTTCCATTCCGATCGCCATGAAAGCAATCGGTCTCGATCCAGCTCAATGTTCAAACATTATTTTGACAACCGTAACCGATGTGATGGGATTTTTTGCGTTTTTAGGATTTGCTGTTTTATTTCAATCCTATTTGATCTAAGAGATGCATAAAGGTAAAAGTGAACATGAGAAGAGTTAACAGAATATCAAGGGAATCCTGCCGCCAGAATGCGAAGAGGCTTCTGAGATTTTTAAAGAAAACCAATAAATCTATTTCACCTCTGCTCATCCTCACCCACGATTTCCCCGATCCCGATGCCCTAGGGAGCGCTTTTGCGCTCCAGTACATCGTGGAACACATTTTTGGCATATCCTCAAAAATCGTTTATCGGGGAGACATTACCCGTGTTGAAAATCGCGCGATGGTCAAAAAATTAAAGATTCACGCACAAAAATTACATCCGGATGATTTTTCACGGTATCAACATATTGCGATCGTCGATTCCCAGCCTGAATTTGGCAACAATCCCTTTCCCAAAAAAAGGCAAGCAACCATTGTTATTGATCAGCACGCCCCCATTCAAAAACCTTCCGCCCGATTATCCATTATCAATACGGGGGCTGGGGCCACAAGTGTTATATTGGGGCAGGCTCTTTTACATTTGAAAATCAAAATCCCCCCTGTTCTTGCCACTGCCTTAGTTTATGGAATCCTATCGGATACATTAAACCTTTACCGTTCCAACCAAGAAGAAGTTTTGCGAACATACCTTCAATTATTATCTTTTAGTGATCTACGTATATTATCTGACATCCAAAATCCAACTCGATCAAAAAGTCTTTACACAACAATAATGAAGGGTCTCCGAAACGCGAAGGTTTGCAAAAAACTGATTGTCTCTCATTTGGGAGCCATTGACAGCCCTGAGCTCGTCTCCCAAGTGGCTGATTTTCTTATTCCCTACCACCGGATGGCCTGGTGTTTTTGCACAGGTCGGCATAAAGATAGGCTTTATGTGTCTTTACGAATTGCCAAAGGGAGAAGGAATGCCGGAACGATTTTACGCTCAATATTCGATAATACTGACCAAGCAGGGGGGCACGGCACGATTGCCGGCGGAAGCCTTAAAGTAAAGCATCATCCTAAAGAAAACCATTGGATCGCGGCACAAGACAAATTAGTGGCTCGCTTGATTAAAAGGTTAAGAATCCCCGCCAACGGAGAGTTTTACCACCCCTTTCAAGGTTAATCTGAATATTCATTAATTTGAAATGTTGCCAAGCTCTTAAATATTTGAAAATAAACCCGGGGCCCCCTTTCTTCCGCTACAGGGAAATACCTAATATTCTTTAGCGGTCTCGCACATTACTGAAATTTCACGATCGTGGGGAAAATGTCCCAGATTTGGCTGGTGGTTATCGTTTTTCCTGGCCTTGTTATATTGACCTTGTTTGTCTTTTACCGGGAAAAACGGGCCCTGCTTTTCATAAAACTACTTTACCTTATTATGCTTGTACCGCGCCTTTTGATGGCCACCCTCGCCGTTCTCCTTCTTTCCGCGCCTTTCAACGCGGGTGAAACCTCATCGCCTCCCGCAATCGAACCAACCAAGTCCAGTGTCGACTACATACACGCCTTTATAAGCCAAATGTATGTGCGGCCGCTGGCATGGTTCGACCGGTTCTTTCTGACCAAACTGGAGGAGGCAGAAACCAACCGATCCTTTCTTCGGGTGGTGAGCGGTTATGAGTGGGTAAACAAGGAAGGATTTGATTATCAAACTGGTATCCGCGCTAAAGTGAGGCTGCCGACGTTGAAAGATCGGTGGAGCCTCTTCTTCTTCGCCGAAAGAGAAGATGAGTTGGCGAAGACAGTGATAACCGATCAAAGCGACGCCGCTTTAACCGAAGTTCCTGTGGAGCCAGGAGAGCGTGACGACCAGGTGGCCGTGAGGTATCTTCTACTTGATTGGCTAAACTCGCGGATCGATGTGGACACGGGGCTGCGATCGAAGCTCCGGGCACAGGTATCAGCGCGATTCCGTCAGCGAATACCCATCACCCAAAGGACACTTGGCCGTCTGACAGTGAAAACCTTCTGGTTGGACCAGACAGGATTCGGAATCCGGCCGCAGGTTGCTTTGGATCAGGCGCTGTCACCGGTCTTTGGTCTAAGATGGATAAATCAAGCGACGCACATTGAACAAGGTCCTGGAATGAACTGGGAAAGTCGGGCAGCCCTGGGCGCCCGCCTGAGTTCAAAGGACAGCGCTGTTCTGACGTTCACGGTTTTGGGTCCCACAAAACCCATGACCGTTATTCAACTCTACCGCACCAGCGTTCTTTACCGGCGCGCCTTCTATCGCAAATGGGTCTTCTTTGAAATCGAACCTGGAATCCAATGGGAACGAAGCGATCAGGGCAGCTACCCACCTATACCCACCGCGGGCGTCCGGCTCGAGGTGCGGTTTCAGGAAGACTGATGGCTGAGTCCATGGGGTCGACTTTTCTTTCTCGATCGAATTTTTGAAAAAATATGCTGTTTTGGTCTTTTCTGAATTAATTTGGATATCATGCCCGTAAAACAGGTGAAGCAGGCAATCCCGCATTTTTAAGGAAAGGTTGCCTGCTTCACTTTATTGGTGGTGGGTTTGGTACCTTTTTTTTACCACGAACCCACCAATTTTCATCATCATCATCTTCTTCTTGTTTTTCGTTAATGTAGTGCCTCCTCGTAATACTTTATTTCCTGGCGGGTGATTTGGCTTCTCTTAAGTGGCCACGAATCACCCTGTTGCTTTTTTTTCTATTAATTCATGGCATACTGCCCCTCTAATCCCTGGGGCACCTGCTCCATCCCCAAAGGGAAGGAAAACACAGACTTCTTTGTCTCTTCATCATTGATGTGTTGGGCTTCTCTAATACGTTCCTCCATCACACGTTGGAATGTGTCCAGACGGTCAGCTACAAGTTCTTCCAGCATGCGGTCGACCTTTTGTGCTTCACTGGGGACGACCTTTTTGGCCATATTGAGCCACGTTGAAACATCGCGAGGTAAGTCACCGAGCTCTAAATGATTTGAATTCCCACCTTCATCTAGGAATCTAAGGATGCGGGAATACACTTTTCCTGTTAAATACGCATCCTCGAGATATCCAAACATCCCAAAACTCCGATAAGGCGTGATTTCATGGGGTTGATGGATCAAGGTGAGCAAATACCCAATCAGCTGCTTTTCTTGATGCGGGATTTTTCTGTCGTGGGACAGGGTTTGCACCTGATTGATAAGGTCCGGCATGACGAGTATGAGGCTTTTTAAGGCTTGGGGGTATTTCTTGGCTTCTTCATCTTTGACCCTGAACTGGGTTCTCACAAGAATCCGTTTCGAAAAGTCATCCATATCCTCCCTTGATAGTTTTTTTAGATGTTCCTTAAACGACCGAAGCATGGCCTTCTACCTCCTTTTTTCACTAAAGATTTGAATTTCGAATTGATTTTACTCCTAGTTTATATCGACCCTTTTCTCTAGTGGATTTTCTTCCATAACTAGTGATCTTCTTTCAAAGAACACTTGAAGTTTAAGGGAACTTCTGATTAAATTCCAATAGATAATGTTGAAGGAACATATAGATTAAATAAATGATCCCATTTAACTATCACCATCTCTATTATTTCTACGTTATCGCCAAAGAAGGCTCCATTTCCAAAGCGTGCGAAGAACTCCATTTGGCCCAACCCACCTTGAGCGCCCAGCTCAAACAATTCGAAAAATCACTTAAACAAACCCTGTTCGAAAGAGACAAAAAGAAACTGGTTTTGACTGAGGAAGGCCGAAGAGTCTTTGATTACGCCAAACAAATCTTCGGATTAGGTGAGGAAATGAAACGGACGGTAGACCATGGCCTTCCCAAAGCGCGGGAATCCATTCATATCGGAATGGTATCCGGCATGGCGCATCTTTTCACAAAATCTATCATTCACCACATATTAAAGGGTTACCCCAAAGCCCATGTGAGAATTACCGAAGACACCATGGAATCTTTGCTTAAAAAGATGGAAGAATTAAGTGTGGATATTATTTTATCCGAATCTGCCCTTTATCCCGGTGAATCGGAGGAATGTTCAACAAAGCATATTGGGAAAATTCCCATTGTTTTTGCGGCTTCAAAAGCCCTGGCAAAGAAGTACAAAGGGGACATTGAGGAACATCAGGAAATACCGATTATTATTCCGGCTTCTCCAAGCCAAGTCTATTCTCAAGTCCGGGATTTATTGGCCTCAGGAAAGGTAAAAGCCCGCATTGTGGCCGAAGTTCAAGATGTGGAAGTGGCCAAGCTTTTGGCTCTTGAAAAATACGGCATCGCACCGGTTAATGAGTTCTATCTTTCAGCGAGCATACCCCACCGAGACCTGGTGCGAGTGGATTGGATCTTTCCAGATCCTATTTATGAAAATCTTTATCTCACAACCCGCACACGAAAATGGCCCAATCCCTTAGCAACGTATCTTCTTGATACCTTTCATTATTAACAGCTGGCTTGGCCCCCACTCCACAGCTATTCGTGAAGCAAGGGCCAATGGAGCCCCACGGACTGACGCCCGCCTGCCGGCGAGGCAGGTCCGTGGTACCAATTTATGGCCCGTCTTCGCCTTCGGCTCCGCCGCGGCATCCGCCGGGAAACCTGAGCTCCATCTCGCCATAGCCAAGTCTTTGGGCTCCCCGGATATATATCCGGGGTCTCTTACGAAGGCGGATGACCTGAGATGGAACACTCCCACTTATTTTGCTTCTTTCGCTTTTGTGACCCCTTCGGGAAAGAAGGGCAAGGCGATCCGATCGACCCAAGCATTAAAGTAGGTCCCAAGGGCCGTATACAGTTTCTCCACTTTATTCTCGCCCTCAATTTCTTTCTCGATCTTTTCAATGTCCTTTTTAATCTTTTTATAGGTTTTTGAACTTTTTGTCTGGTATCCCAAAACCCGCGCAAGCTCCAGTTGTTCTTTTGCACGGTCTAGTTTTCCTTTAATTTCATCCTTCTTCTTTTCTTTATCCAGCTTTGATGCCTCATCAATTAAAGCTCTTGCGGTTACGATTGGGATCGGAACGACTTTAACGTCCGACACAACCAATGTCGACATCGCCACAGCCAACGTTTCTTTGG
This sequence comes from bacterium F11, assembly GCA_002176905.1. The sequence goes on from MSYE01000237.1 coordinate 51,575, forward strand.
CGAGGCCGATGTTCTCATTCACAATTTGCTTGACCGCGGCCCTAATGGCATCGGGATAAGTGGACATGGGAAGATAGGTCACGGTTTCTGTTACATCGCTCTTAAGAGGCAAGAGGATGCCCCGGGCGGCTTGGACCTTTCCGCTTTTTAGAAGCCCTTCAGCTATCGATACCTGCCTTTGCACGGTATCTACATCTGTATAGAGCTCTTGAAGCTTTACCACACTGCTCACGGGGACAAGATTTAAATCCGGATCCGCCGCCAAAGCAATATCAAAACTCCCCACAGCTTCTTTGAGGAAATTTAATGTTTCCTCAACCTTCCCCTCATCCAAGGTCTTAATGGCACCTCGAACTTTACTAAGACCATTATTGACGTCTTTGTGGACGTCTATCTTCAGTTTGGTGAGTTTATCCTTTTGTTTCTTTACGCTGTTGGATGCGTCTTTTCGTCCCTGGGGGTCGTTCTTCATTTCCTTTGCGTAACTTGGAAAGGAGACCACCCCGAGACAGAAAAGGATTGTCATCCCTGCAACTACGACTGTTCTTTTCATAGCAGTACCTCCAGTCTTCGCCGAAGGCGAGACTGCCACGGCGTAGTCCGCCAAAGGCGGACGAAGACGGGCTACCTCTCTTCAGCAGTTTTATACTTCGGTTTGCCTTCGGCTTCGCCTAGGCAAGCCTTATATTTTTTTGTGAACGGAAATCTTTCTTTTCTTTCATCAACATCGGCATCTTGAATTTCATGTTTCCGTGATCATTCCCCCCCCCCTCATTAATTCGGCCTTTGGTAACTGAGATAGATCCTCCGTTCCTGTCGATTGATGTCAAAAAGGACGCCTTTTTCGATATCAATCTTTTTGGCGTACCGTTTGAATGTTTTGATATCAGGAGTTTTTTTCTGATTGACGGAAATAATTAAATCCCCTTCATACAACCCTACTTCCGCAGCCAGGCCATCCCCTTTTATATTCAAGACAATAACACCCTGTTCTTTGGAAGGGAGACCATATCGCTTGGCAAGAGCGGGGCTTAAATTCGACAACTTGGCTCCTTCCCATTCTTCCGGTTCACTAGTGTCCTTTTCAGGAACTTCTGCTTCCATGGCAGGCCGTTCACCTGTCGTCATCGTCACTATTTTTTCTTTGCCATTTCTTATGATTTTAATTTTGACCTTTTTATCAGGTTTGCTTTTCGCGACAAGTCTTTGAAGGTCTGAAGGATCCAAGACCTTTTTGCCGTCAAACTCGATTACGACATCGCCCCGTTCCAATCCGGCATCTTCTGCGGGGGAATCCTCCATCACTCTATTTATAAGAACGCCTTCGGCCTCCGGAACATCAAACTGTTGCGCCATGACCTCATCGAGTTTGCCTATCTCGACACCCATCCATCCCCGAACAACCTTTCCTTTATCGAGCAACTCATCGGTGATGTCTTTGACTCGATTAGAAGGAATCGCAAAGCCAATCCCCGCAAAAACACCCGTTGGCGCATAGATGGCCGTATTAATCCCAATAACCTCTCCTTTCAAATTAACAAGAGGACCACCAGAGTTTCCGCGATTGATGGCGGCATCTGTCTGGATCATATTGTTATGAGTTCTTCCTTCTATATTCAGTGTTTGTCTGACAGCTGAAATAATCCCTGCCGTTACCGTCTGCTCTAGCCCAAAGGGACTTCCAACAGCAATAACCCAATCTCCGATTTCTATTTCATCTGAATCTCCAAGAGGAACATAAGGGAGATCCTTCCCTGATTTAATTTTCAAGACAGCCAAATCAGAATACGGATCCTTTCCAATAACTTTGGCCTTATACTCTTTCTCTTTCGGGTGGCTTAGGCGGACCGTGATATCTTGAGCCCCACTTATAACGTGCTCGTTGGTGAGAACGTAACCGCGGGGATCAACAATCACTCCCGATCCCATTCCCTCGTGTTTTCTTTGGTATTGACGTGGGGCAGGGCGCTTTCTCGGACTTCGATACCGCTCACCAAAAAAATCTCCAAAAAAGTCTTCGAAAGGATCGCCAAAAAAGAACTCATAGGGCTGCGTATGGATCGTTTCAACGCGGACCGATGTGATGTTCACAACCGCTGGCTTCACTCGCTTCACCACCTGTGAGAATGAATCCTGCAAATTAAGAACAGGCTGAGGCACCGCCAACGGTTCTTTGGTGGCCAGTTCCGTTCGGCCTTTGGGAAATAGAGATGTAATCCCGGAGAAACCATTCGAATAAAAAACAACAAGGGCTCCTCCTACTGTCATTACTGAAATAACCAATGACACGATGGTCTTTTTTCCATAAACAAACTTCATTTTTCATCCTCCTTTAGTGTATCCCTTAATCGCTCGACCAACTTCCTCTGATCCTTTGTTAACCGAGTCGGAATATGAACTTTAATTTGAACCAGCAAATCTCCTTTCCCATAACCATTCAAGTGGGGCATGCCCTCACCTCGAAGGCGCATTGTGGAACCAGGTTGTGTCCCCGCTGGGATGCGGATACGAACAGACTTGTCAAAGGTTTGGACCGTGGTTTCACCCCCAAGAACCGCAGTAGGAAGGGAAATCTTTTTTTCAGCGATCAGATCATCTCCATTCCGTTCAAACCGAGGATCTTTTTCAATTCGAATTTCCACATACAAGTCCCCTGAAGATCCACCTCTCATCCCAGTGTCACCCTTCCCCGAGACTCTGAGCTCTGTTCCATTTCTCACGCCTGCGGGGATGCGAACCCGAACCGATTCTTGCGTCTCAAGTTGCCCCATAGGGCGGCGAAGCTGGAATTCGGTTTCCGCTCCGCGGAAGGCTTGTTCGAGAGTGATGCTCAGGCGAGTGTGAAGATCTGATCCTTTAAAGGACGTATGAAAAGAATGGTGACTTCGCCGTCGAGCCCCCTCATAAAATTCAGAAAAAATATCTGAAAAACCCGAAAAGCCATCGAACCCATAAGAAGATCCATGCCCCTGATTGCCGTTTCCGAAATCCGCTTGACCATATTGGTCATAGGCATTTCGCTTTTTGGAATCCGATAAAACATCATACGCTTCGCTGATCTCCTTAAACTTCTCCTCCGCAGCCTTGTTACCGGAATTCCTGTCGGGATGGTATTTGAGTGCGAGCTTTCTATACGCAGCCTTAATTTCATCAGCGCTCGCATTCTTAGATACCCCAAGCAATTCATAATAATCGCGGTTGGTCACAGGCATATTCATCCTCTATATGAGATAAGCGACATCCCCGAGAAACCGGGAATCCAAGGATTAGATCTTCCGTTAGATATCCTAGATTCCCGATTGATGCTCTCTTCGTTTAATTTCTTTGAATCGGAATCTTTTTCACCGAACGAGACGACTCAGCCCGTTTCGGAATCTTCACATGAAGAACGCCTTTTTTGAAGGTGGCTTCCACTTTTCCGGCTTCCACCCCCTCAGGCAGTGGAATACTTCGGTGAAAAGATCCATAAGACCGCTCCATCCGATAGAACTCCTTTCCCTTTTCCTCCTGTTCCGATTTCTTTTCCCCGCTGATCACCAGGGCATCGTCATTCAGGGTGACCTGAATGTCTTTTTCATCCATCCCCGGTAATTCGGCGGATATTTCAATTTCTTTATTTGTTTCTTTGACATCGACACTGGGTGAGAATTTCCCCCATGCGTCATCAGCCAATCCCTCCATCGATAAAGGGGACCAATCGGAGAATCCCCGAGAGAAAGTATCAAAGACCCTATTCATCTCACTTTGAAGAGCCTGAAAGGGATCTCTTTCATCCCTTCGGATCGGGACATTTTTCTTATCCAATCCCCACTTTTTTGGCACCAAGTCTTTAAAGTTTTTATTCATGAAATCTCGAATTGTCATAATCATCACCTTCCTTATTTATTATCCGGCGCGCACTTCAATTCGTTTTGCCTTAACCTTTTCGGCTTTTGGCAGGGTCAAATGAAGAACGCCATCTTTGACCTTCGCTTCTATACGGTTGCGGTCGACTCCATCCGTTAAGGAAAAGATTCGGCGGTAGTCGCCGACTTCATATTCGGAGTAGACGGCCCGGGCATTCGGAATGGTTGGGCTTTGGACACGGCCAAGAATGGTGAGCACGTCGTTCTCCAGAGTGATATCAACATTGTTTTCATCCACGCCAGGCATATCGACCGTTAATTTGTAGTTTTCTTTGGTCTCAATAATGTCCGCCAAAGGAGAAAACACTTGTTGGACACGGTCCGTCTGCACAACATTCGGGATCCGAGCTTCGGTTGTTTGAATTTCTTTCTTATCGTTGGACATATCGCTTACCCTCCTTTATTTATTAGGCTGCTTTGATCGGGATTTTTTTAGGCTTATCTTCTTCAGCCCGAGGCAAGGTCAACGTCAAAACCCCGTTGGAATATTTGGCATCGACTTTATTGGCCTCAATTCGGTAGGGCAGCTCGAATGTTCGAACAAAGACCCCTGATCCCCTTTCCTGCCGGACCCAAGATTCATCATCCTTCAACTCCGGTTCCGGTCTCTCCCCTCGTAACGTCAACACATTGCCTTCTACGGCAATATCAAGTTTGTTCGGGTCAATCCCTGGGAGCTCAGCCGTCGCAACCAATTTGTTATCACCAGCCCAGATATTGAGGGCGGGATAGCTATTGGAAGATGTCGGCCGTGCTGTGGAAAAGAGCCGGTTCATTTCACTTTGGATTCTATCCACCTCATTCAACAGATCGAATGTCAACATGGCTTTTACCTCCTTTTTCTTTTGCTTCTTACTAGCACTCTATTCTGCAGAGCGCTTATAATATAGCTCCGTGGATTTTAAATGTCAATACTTTATTGTCACTCTATTCATATGAGTGCTAAATAAATATATATTGATTTATAGATGTGTTTATAATTATCTAAATTATCTATGGGGAAAATAGAGAAAAACGAAAAGCTAACAACTCGTTAAATATATTATTAATTCACACATCATGAGTTTGTATTCCTAATATTAATTATCATATTTCCTGTTGACAAATATTTGATTCGAGGATAAACTTCGAGGGTAGGAAGATGGAGGATAAATAATTAGGAGGATGGTCATTGTCGGATAAAAATCAAAAAATCAAATCGAAGACCAAACCTGTCTACGCTATCTCTATTGCGTCTCAACTCGTGAATTTACCCATCCACACAATTCGCTGGTTGGAGTCCAATGACTTAATTGAACCTGCAAGAACAAAGGGAAAACAACGTCTTTACTCCGATTCCAATATTGAAGAATTAAGAGAGATTGCAATTCTTCTTGAAAAGCAAATAAATATAGCCGGCATTAAAGAAATCATTTCGATCCGTCAAAGAATTATCATCCAGTCGTCTCCTCACTCATCTGGCAATTTCAACCAATGACAGTTATTACTTGGATTGGTATCGCCCTTTGTCTTCTAAATTCAGCCATGTTTTCGGGCTTGACCATTGGCCTTTTTGGGTTGAGCAGGTTGTTTTTAGAAATCCAGGCCGAAGCAAAGAATGTTAATGCCATTAAGATTTTAAATATTCGGAAGGACACAAATTTTCTCCTTTCAACCCTTCTCTGGGGTAACGTGAGTGTAAATGTCTTGCTAGCCCTTCTGACGGATTCTCTCATGACGGGCCTATGGGCATTTCTATTTTCAACAATTGGAATAACCATTTTCGGGGAGATTATCCCTCAAGCTTTTTTCTCAAGGCATGCTTTACGATTTGGGGCTTCTTTTGTGCCCATTGTTCGATTTTATGAGACTCTCCTTTATCCTATCGCCAAACCAACTGCGTTTCTGCTTGACCTCTGGCTAGGCAAAGAAGGGGTACGATATTTTCAGGAACATGAATTTGAGATCTTACTTAAGAAACATGCACTCTCGGGATCATCAGATATCAGCAAATTTGAGGCGTTAGGAGCTCTCAATTTCTTGGCATTGGATGATATTTTGATTAAAGAAGAAGGGGAGAAGATCAATCCATCAAGCATTATCCAATTACCAAGCAAAGCGGGCATACCAACATTCCCTTCTTTTTCCAGAACTCCCGATGATCCCTTCCTTAATCAAATAAGGGCCTCAAAGAAAAAATGGGTGATTATAACGGATAAGGATAACAATCCTCTTGTGGTCCTAGACGCCGATTATTTTCTTCAAGAAGCCATTTTTGAGAAAGAAAAACTGCATTACAATCTTTTTTGTCACAGGCCATTGGTTGTAACAACTCCCGGAACCAAGCTCGGGCAAGTCTTAGGAGATCTAAAAGTGGAGGCAGAACATTCGGAAGATGATGTTGTAGACCATGACATCATTCTTTATTGGAATAAAGAGAAGCGCATCATCACTGGAGCTGATATTTTGGGAAGGCTTCTACGGGGAATCGTTTCGCGTGTCCATAAAATGCCCCCAAATAACCCCCCTAATATAAGATAAAATCGAAATATATATTCAAGGGGTACCAATGGCAGAGCTCGAAACATTTCCCATCATTCATCAAAAGAAGAAACCAGAAACGGAGCCGATCAAAGACATCAATCTCAAGAAAGCAATTGAGCGAGTTGTCAGATTTGAAGAAGACGAACCGTTTGACGTTTTAGGCCCCCACCCCACAAAAAAAGGGAATGAGATTTTTGTTCGTGCCTTCCTACCTAAAGCTGTAAATGCATGGATCACACCAAAAGGAAAAAATGGTCAAAGGTTGCCTATGGAAAAAATCCATTCCGAAGGTTTGTTTCAGGCGAGCCTCTCAAAATCAAAACAGCCCATCACATATACCATTTCCTATACAGATATAACCGGGAAAACGGTCGAGTCGGAAGACCCCTATGCTTTTCCACTGGCTATCACTGATTTCGACTTGCATCTCATCGGTGAAGGAACTCATTATCGAAGCTATGATAAATTTGGTGCCAATCCCAATACCATTGATGGAGTCTCAGGGGTTCACTTTGTCGTCTGGGCACCCAATGCCAAAACCGTAAGCCTGGTTGGGGACTTTAATGCCTGGCGGCCAGGAACCCATTCGATGATGAGGGTCCACTTCTCCGGTGTATGGGCGCTTTTTGTACCACGAGTGAAAGAAGGGGATCTTTATAAGTTTGCCATTAAAACCGCGGATGGAAAAATTCAGCTTAAGTCCGACCCCTACGGATTCCACGCTGAACTCAGGCCTCAAACGGCTTGCCGAGTCAGCACGTTGCAAGGGTACGATTGGCATGATGACAAATGGCTAAAAAACCGGAAATCAAAAGACATCCTACATTCTCCCGTATCCGTTTATGAAGTCCACCTTGGATCCTGGAAAAAGGTCGAGGGAAGAGAATGGGGTTTCATGACTTACCGGGAATTGGCTAAAGACCTGGTCAATTATGTTAAGGATATGGGTTACACGCATATTGAACTTATGCCTGTTATGGAACATCCTTTGGATGAATCTTGGGGGTATCAAGTTGTCAATTTCTTCGCCCCTACCAGTCGTTTCGGATCACCACAGGATTTCATGTACTTTGTGGATACGTGCCACCAAAATAATATCGGGGTCATATTGGATTGGGTCCCAGGCCATTTCCCTCAAGACCCCCATGGGCTGGCCAATTTTGACGGGCGGGAGATTTATGGGTATGAGAGTTGGAAAAAAAGGGAACATAAAGATTGGGGCACATTTGTTTTTGATTACGGAAAAAAAGAGGTCCAAAACTTCTTAATATCCAACGCTCTTTTCTGGTGTGACAAATACCATATCGATGGATTGAGAGTGGACGCCGTGGCATCAATGCTTTACCTGGATTATTCTCGCAAACCCGGTGAATGGGAACCCAATAAGTTTGGCGGAAACGAAAACCTGGAAGCTGTCGAGTTCCTTAAAAAATTCAACCAAATTTTACATGGACAATTCCCCGGTATTCTCACCATCGCTGAAGAATCAACCGCCTGGCCTGGTGTTTCGAGACCGACTTATCTAGGGGGTTTGGGATTCAGCCTTAAATGGAATATGGGATGGATGAACGAT
>MSYE01000238.1 GCA_002176905.1 bacterium F11
TTGGGAGATTTGCTCTCTGGACCAGATCCCCTTGCCGAAAACCTTGAACCGCGCGTTAGGGATTTTGCGCATAGACTCGTTCAATCAATTCTACCGATAAAGGAAATCACGGGATTTGGTGAAAGTCGAGAAGCGGAATATCAAGCCGAAAGAGACACCCTTTTAGAGGGATTTTTGAACCTCGGAAAAAGAGGCCTGGCGGATCTTCAGGATCGGCGTCTGGCCCTTGCCAGGCGCATGCAAACGTATGAAGAAGCCAATAATGGTTTTTATAAATATTTTGATGATACCGATAAAGGATTTAGAGATGAAGTTATCTTGCACCCTGGGGGAAGAGTAGAGAGAAAGAAAAGAGATGAAGGAGATAATACCAGTGGCGCCTATACGTTCACGATCGAGGATCGTCGCGAAGGCGCCCCAACAACATTAAATTTTCAAAATTTTCACCCCCATAGATCAAGAAAAGAATTATCAGCCTACTCCCTGTTGGACCTTATTCGTTACAACATCCTGATTCATGAGGATCCGAAGGGATTGGTTGAGATGGGCCATCAAGGTGTCCGGGATAGAGTGAATTCCGAATACGCTGCCCTTGAAGAGAAAATGGATGAAGACTTTCTGGCCCTGTTTGAAACAAAACGACTCTATTATCCAGATGAATTTGAATTGCAGCTTTATAAAGATGGAACCCTTTATTATGAAGAGATCGACGGAAGGGAATATCTTTATTACGTTCTCCCCAATTGGTGGGGAGATAATGAATTGTTGCAGTGGCGATACGATGCGCCAGAAAATTCCTATAAGATTGATCTCATCACTGTTGCGGAGCTTGCAGGAAAAGACGAAAGCAAAAGACTCAAAGATAGACTGAAACTTGTTGCCGATGTTGGGGATCCGAATTTTCAGACAGCGAATCGCACCCGCGATTTGGCAAAAGATTATCAACAAATAGAAGAAGATAAAATTCGTGCGGCAGATTTTGATGTTAAAAAAAGATTGAACGAACTGTGGGCTGAAGCGTCAACTTTGTTGGGAGAAAATTTGAAAAGTCAGCCTGAGAAACCCACACAAAAAAGTTTGTTTCCCATTATAACAACGATGGCGCTTCTTCTGATCGCTGTCACGCTTTCGGTTGGGGCCTATGAGGGATTGATCTCCATTTCTTTTGGTTTTGATGAATGGTTTTCTTCACTACACAGAACCCAATCGTTGGCCCATATGGGAGGATTGGCTTCTTCGTGGGTGGTGGGTAAGGATGAGGATCCTTACAATAAGGAACAACCCACAAATTCTTCTATTCCAAAAACATCTTCTCCTTATCGCGCCAACTCTCCTGTGAGATTCTTAAAAGACTTATCGGCCGAAACCTTGGCTGAGGCAGTGGTGGATTTGGCGGTGAGTTTGGCTTTGAAGACAGATTTGAAATCCCAGGCCCTACAAAAATTGGTTCCTCAGCAATTTCAGAATGACATCTCCAGTTTGGATGGCGCAACCCAAACGGAGGTTTCCCTTTTTACATCCAACTTGATGCAGGATTATATTTTAAGTCCCAATATTGAAACGCGGAAAACCTTTTTGTCGGTATTGGATCGGGAATTAAATATTCGGACAACATCCTTAACCAAAAGAAAGGCACGACTGGTGATCAAGAAACTAGCCGAATTGGGATTGGCCAACACATCCCCACTCCAAACAACCAATTCCGCCCGAAATCGGACTCCCTATATTGTGGCGTCTTCCAAACACGATGCCCCCAAAATTGAACGCTACATGGCAGAGTTTGATAAGCCGCATCTGAGACCCCTTGTGGTTGTAATTAATAAGGATGAACTTTCATTTTTTCAAGCATTAAAGGACGAAACTGGATTTTCTGGGCAGGTGGTTTATGAAATCAATCTGCTCGATGAACAAGGCGTTCTTCAGCTGGATATGTTGTTGGAGGATCGGCGTGAGGTGGCCAATACCTATTTGGTGCTCTCCCGTCCCCTCCCCATCAACACCACCGGCATCAACCTTTCGGATCTTCGCTGGACCCTTCTGGATCAAATCCTAAGCGACCTCCCCGATGTCAATTGGAACGGATTCCAACTCGAATTCTTGGACATCATCGCCCGCCACCTTTCCCAACAGGCTTAAAAAGTCTCCCAGTGTAAAACCTCAGCTGTTTTCCTTTTATCAGCCACGCGAAAAAGCTTGGTGGAGGGGGGGTAACCTAAGGCCACCAGGCTGATGCATTTGAAATGAGGTGGGACTTTAAGAAGTGCGCTTAGTTGGGGACAATACTCTTTTTTGTCTCCGGCCACCCAGCATGATGCGATCCCCAATGCGGTTGCGGCCAGTAAAATGTTTTGGGTGGCGGCTGAACCATCCTCCAAATAGTATTTGGTATCTTTGCAATACACCACAACACAGGCTGTTGCTTTGGCGATAAACCGTCCGTGATCAGCCAGCTCACCTATTTTTCCCAACGTCTCTTTGTTTTTGACCACAACAAATTCCCACGGCTCAATCCCGCGGGCAGTGGGCGCATACCGTGCGGCATCGATCATTTGGGAAAGTTGATCGTTAGAAATCGTATCCGGAGAGAAATCACGGATACTTCTGCGTTTTTTGATAGCGTCAAATATGTCCATAAAGAACCTCACAAAAAGGAATAAAACTTGATTGCTGAATTATAGGAAACATCTTATTTAAGCAAAACTGGAAGTGGAAGGGAGCTGAAGGGGAAGGGGTCAAGACTTGACCCCTTCTCTTTTCCTGTTTAAGATTGTTTATATGACGATCAAATCCATAACGTTGGCTTTCGGTTTATCTTGCTTCTGCTTGTTTTCTCTTATGATGGGAGGGTGTTATTCCTGTTCACCGGAGGGGAAGATGAAGGAGGCAGCAAGGAAAATTGGCGCCCAACTAGAAAAACTTTTTGTTCCAGAACATGATTACAAAGTGGTTAATTTGGCAGATTATTATAGGGCCGATACCCGGTTTTACAATCAATCGACCAGCGAACTTGAGAAAGCGGGTTTTACTTTTCTTGGGGATATTGAAGATATGACCATTACAAATGCGTTACCCCAATTTAGTACGTGTATCCGTGTTTTTACCGGTGATGGGGGAACCACCCAGGCAGGGATTTATCATATAAAAGAAAGCAAAGGCATCCCCAATGACATGCGGATCGTCGATTTTGAAACAAGATTTTCAAATGGATATTTTGTCGCGACAACAAATGCAGCGCGGGCCAGCCTCTTATCAAATCCTCCACAAGTTAATGTTTATTATGCTCCCGCTTCACCAATTGAGGAATTGCTTGAGACGCATCGATATCGTGTGGGTGAGTACGCCCGTAACCATCCCCAATTGATCATGTCCTATGTCGAGACCATTGAGGGGGCGATTGAATTTCAACAAAAGTTAAACGAAGTAAAGGCCAATTATCGAGATGACCTACAAGGATTATCAGATGGCGAGTTTACGTTGTTCGGTGTCCCCTCAAAAGAAAGAAATCGCCTGTTGAGAGAAATTCACAAAAGATACAAAGAGAAGGCCAATTAGTTTCTTCGCCAATACCCATCAGTGACTTTCCAAAGTTCGTCCACTTTTTTAACTTGAAAAGAGCCCGTCACAATCTCATTCTTAAAATTTCGTGCTTCTACAGTCAGATTTTTTACCCCATTTTCATCAATGACCTCAACAACCGCTGGGTCCACAGGCCATATTTCAGAGAGAAGAAAAGCGCCGTCATAAGAATTAAGAAGGCGCTGAACATAAGCCGGATCAGCAAACTTTTTCATCCCCACATCATTGCCGCGTTTGACCCATTTGGAGAAAGACAGAAAGGCTTCAGT
>MSYE01000239.1 GCA_002176905.1 bacterium F11
CGCTATTACCTTACGGAAAATTTACGATTCCCAAGGAAGCAGCGTTTTCTACAACAAAACCGTGCATGCCGTGGAAGCCTTGGAAGCCGGGCTCAAATCCGCCAAACGGGTGGTGGCGTATTTGGAAGTTCTCGAAAACAGTAACAATGTGTCCAATAACGACATTGATCCCATCGACTTCTTGCTAAACCTCAAAGACATCCTTCCGCTCCCAAGGGATGAAAAACACAAAGAGTATTTTGCCCTGTTTGGTAAAGATTTCAAAGATCACCGCCGAGAAACTTGGCTGCGGGTGATGTCAAAACCCTATAAAGCCAAAGTGGATGGCAATATCGTCACCATGCCCGGACGGTTTCTCTACATTGAAATTCAGGATCCTTCCGGCCGCGTCAAAGCGCGCCTGCGAGGGGATGATATTCGCATCAACGGTATTCCCATTGAGAAGTTGGATCGCACCGTGAGTCCCCGATCGATTTTTGATGGAAGTTTTGTTTATTCTCCAGTGGATACCTCCACTCCTCGGTTGGGTGTGGAGACAGGTGTTGCCATTCCGCTTGGTAAAAACAAGCGATACACCGTGGAACAATTTCTTCCAACAGCCGACCGCATCGCCACCACACGAGAAAATTTAAAATTTGTTACCAATTCGGAAACCGATACCAACAACATCACCCATACCTCTTTTAGCAACAACCGGGGAGAAACCTGGTCGGAAACCTTCTCCGAACCCGACTTGGACAACCCTCATCGCTGGTTGCTTGAAAAACAGTTGCCAGACGGCAGGGTTGAACGCTATTACAATTACGAAACCAATTTTAACGCGGCCGCCGCCCGCCATTCAGCGGGGATGGTGCTGGTCTACGACCAAAATGGGGATTTGCTTGAGATTCGGACTCTTCTTGAGATTGATGCCTACGGAAGAGAACGCTACTTGATCCAAACCGTTCGGGAAACCAGAGGCTGGGTGCAAAGTCTCTTTGGTCAAAAAATTAAATCTTGGGTTGATGGATTTGTTCCGGACCGCCTCAAACGCCTTGGTGAGGTGAGCCGAGATACACCCGACTGGGTTCAAATCCTTCGAACCTCCATTTTGGAACAGGTGGAAAAGGGAATGATTTTCGGAGACATCAAGGTCTTGTCCGATCTCCTCCGTAACAAATCGGGATTGTTGCGATACCTGCCTCCCTCTCTCCATCCGGACAGCATCACGGTCTTAAAAGAAACCATCAAATCCTTTGATATTGATAGCCATCTTTATTATGAGGAGGACCCAGACCAAAACGAACGGACCTATATGGATCTCAAACGGGCCCGCCAAGTTGAAGCCGATACCACACAGGTTCTCTCTTTCAAGAGGTTCACGGTTGCCGCTGATGATCACACACGAAATTGGGATGGAACCGAAGGCAAGGCTTTTGTTTTCTATCACATTGAAACAGATGACACCTCGGATGGCTTCTTAGAGGAGATGATTGAACGCTCCGTGAACACCCGGGCCAGCTATTCTTCAAGTTTGAACTCCGTTGCCCTTCCCAAATTAACCAAGGAACTCATGATGCAGGCCCTCCTCCGGAATTTGGAAGAAGAACTCCCGCAACACGGAGATGTGGATACCAACAAAAAAGGGGCCGCTCTGGTTCAAGCCTTGGCCCAAAGTCTTCCCAGGACAGAATTGAAATCGTTGCTGAGACAATTGCTGGGCAAGGATCTCCCCAATCAAACTGTTGTCGATGCCATTCAAAAGGCCTTGATTGAACAAGCCGCTGATCCTGAAAATAAAAAACTGATCGATCCTTCCACCAATCTTGCCGACATCCTCTCTATTTATCAAGAAACCTTTTTGGATGGATCCATGCGCCTCCCGGAATGGGAAATTCGTCATCTGACCTACAAAGATCCCGGTCAAAACAACCAGTGGGGAGAACCCACCACTGCCATTTCTCCGGACTATGTTATTAACCCAGAAAGAGCGCTTTATTATGACTACATAAACGGTTCAGAAAAGGTTCGTACGGTCCTCCGTCCGGATCCCCATGGCCGTTTTTATTTGGATACCGGAACAACCAGGTCTCCTCCTTTCCCGCAAGGTTATCCCATTGAAATTGGAAAACCGCTCTTGGAGCGAGCCTCTCCGAAAATGCATGTGGATGCCTCTGGGAACATTTCATATGAAGTGGAACCACTCCAACTTCACACCCCCCAAGGCACGCAAAATAATGTTGTGTGGTCGCAACGGAGTGTTTCCGCTGAGACCCTTGGTCCTGATTTCCTTCTTGATACCTATACACAGCTTCGTTCAGGCGAGTGGGAACATCCCAGAGAAGATGCGCGCGGCCGAGCCAACGAAGTCTACACGCACACAACCAATCCAGCTCTACAAGGAATACCGCCGACCAATATTATCCCTCTCCCTGATGAAAACACCGTGTGGCGGAAAGTTCAAAAGACCAACCAAGAGGATATGCTCTGGGATGACCATTTCCGCCGTTGGTTAAACAAGGTGACCAACAGCTATCAGGATGGGGCTTTTGATGAACGACGAGGATTATCAAATTTAAATACCAGAACCGGTGAAACCGACTATGAAGTTAATCAATTCCATGGCTTCTGGAACTTCCCGCCAGAAGACATAAGAAAAATCGAGTTGGCCCTGCGCGGATTGGGGCCGAATACCGTTCTCTTAAATGATGGAACCCTCCGAATAAAACGAGACGATATTAAGAAACTTGTTTCAGAACCTTACAACACGTTTCATGTCCGCAATTCCCGCGATCTTTTGGAAGGCATGCAAATGGAACCCTCCAAGAAACTCATTTCCGACCGTGATCTTCTCGCCATGCGACATATTCGTGCCATAACCGGTGAGAAATTTCCAATGCCCAGACTCGGCTGGAGAATGGGAACCAGCCCTGATCAACGGGATATTGCCGTGGCAGATTTTGATACGCGGGAAACCATAAACAATCACAGAGGAATTCGTATAGGCCTCAACCGAAAAAGTTTGGTGCGTGAAGGCGCAACCGGCGCCCTGGTCGCCACGCTTGGCAGCGATGGGGAGAGGGAAGGCTCTGTTTTGACCCGGGCCCCACACCTGTTCGAGAATCCGTTTGGACGCCTAAGCGAACCCATGCGGCTGCGCACCAAAATAAAAGGAAATGTGCGCAACAACAACGACGTTCCTCTAACCGAAGAAATCGTTATTTATGAAGACGATCAGAAAGATGTGCCACCGCCCTCGAGCCTGATTGCTCCTTTTATGACCAAGGATGATTACAACCGAACCCGGGAAGGTATCTACAAACTCGCTGACCGCGATATCAATAATCCTCCACCAGGAATCTCGGAAATCGGACGAACAGTTTATGAACTGGGTCAGAACAACGAACGGGTCTTGGTTTTAAACAGCATCAATGGCCGAAACAAAATCATGGAAGCCCGTGACCAAAAACATCGTCCTGTTGTCGAGGTCACTTCACATTACCCCAAATTCTTCCCCATTGTGGATTCCATCGGCGGACAAGGCCGCATTTGGTCAAGTCTCTTCTTAAAAGCCGATTCTTTGACCACTTCTGCGGAATTTAATTTATCCCGGTATGTTTGGGACAAACTCCATGTCATCTTGCATGAGGTAATTCCTTCTGGTTACGAACCCGACTTCCATCCTTCCTTTGGATTGGACCGATTGGATGTGGCGTCGACAATGTTGATGCTTCCCGGTTGCACGGGCGAGGGAG
>MSYE01000240.1 GCA_002176905.1 bacterium F11
TCGTACTCGATGTTGAGCCACCCCAATAATCATTCAAACGAATGCCATCCAAACTATAGTAACCAATATCATGGTTGGGGGCCCCACTCCACATGATAATCTCATTGTTTTCCATAAGATTATCGTCTCCACCCACTCGCATTCCTTGTCCCGGATCAGCCTCAACTCTGTTGTTGCGAAAGACATGTCCATTTCCTCCGCCCATGATGCCATAGTGATTGGTAACAACCGATTGCGTATAAACCGTGTTTCCTTGAATCAAGCCTTTTGATCCGCCGAGGTAAATTCCTCCCCATCCTCTGCCGCTGTGAATGGTGTTGTCTTCCAATCTAGCCTCATTGGTGTGAACAACCATGACAGCCGCACTTAATTGGTGGCGATTGAATTTGTGTGCCCCCTTGGTCTCGATCGTGTTTCCAAAAATTTTGACATCCTTGGAATAATTCACCTCAATTCCAGAAGACTCCAATCCCTTGGTTTTCAACGTTAAACCTTGTAGTGTGATATCCCTTTGAGAATAAATTCTGACGGCGTGGGAACGAAAACTATCCCCAGGGCCCTGTTCGATGGTTCCATTTTTCAGCGTAAATTTTGTGGGTACTTCGTTATCGCCGCTCCCCCGACCATAAAAATGGGCTGCCACACCGTAAACATTTTGGATGTTCATATCCAACTCATCGATATCAAAATCTCTTGGTGGATGGATATACCAAGATCGCGGTCCGTCCTTTGTGGCCACATTTCCAGGATGAATGGTCCAATTGGGTTGTATGGTTGACTTGAACACACCGAACTTTTTAATACGGGTGAGACGATATCGCGTTCCATTGAGTGTTGTGGGCAACACCGTGTTGCCAAATTCATAAACCTTGCCTGGTTTCCAGGTTGTATTTTTGATCACAGTTTGACTGGTCGGTTTTGAAAATCCAATCGCCACTGTGGTCCACTCCAGATTCCCATCCTGCGTTATTCCTCCCAATGTTGGATTCCAGGTCGGGGTACTGATGCCAGCAGCGCCTGTTTTGGAACCATCAATAGAATCCACCATGTAAACAGAGGGATTATCAAGATGGTGTCTCCCCTTCAAAAAGCTTGACCACCCCCTTTCTTGTTTTGTTGGATATAGGGATGAAACTCTTTAACTGGTTCAATAAAAAAGCAATCGCTGTTGGTGACGAAGCGCCTGATTTTGAATTGGCCTCATCCAAAGGTGGAATGGTTCGCCTTTCAGATTTCAGAAATAAAAAGCATGTTGTTTTGTACTTCTATCCAAAAGACAACACCACCGCCTGCATTGCAGAGTCCTGTGGATTTCGAGATCAATATGATGAATTTTTAAAAGCCGGGGCAGACATTGTGGGGATTAGCTCTGACACGGTTGAGTCACATATTCAATTTTCCGAAAAATATCAATTTCCCTTTCATCTGTTGGCTGATAAGAACCATCAGATCCGTGAAAGGTATGGAGTCCCCCCAACCTTGGGCCTCCTACCAGGTCGAACCACCTATTTGATCGATAAAAAGGGAATCGTTCAGTATCTATTTAACTCCCAATTTCACGTCGATTCCCATATTACGCTCACCCTTCAAAAACTAAAGTCTATGACAATGGAGACCCCCAAGGCCTAGAAGGCGCCCCCTACCTCCCCCCTCATTCTCCCCCTTAAAGTAACCAAGTTGTCATCACTTTGTCACAGGCCTCATATATATATTCATTATAAGGTAAGGGGCTCATCTATCTTGTGTGGATGAGAACGCCTCGCCATTGTGCCAATGGGTTGAGAATGAAAGGGGGTGGTAACATCATAATGAGAGATCAACCGGACAACCTCTCTCCAGGCGAACCAATTGGAAAAAAAATTGAATTTCGATCCGGAGATCCCATTCAATTAATCCAGCTATTAAGCAATCAAACATCGGAGCAAACCTATTTGGGAAAAGATCTGAATCATGGGGGACAGGTTATTGTTAAATCATTTTCAGCTGACATCCTATCCAAAAAAACAAAAGATGAGCTGGAGACCCAAATTGAAATCTTAAGAAGCATTCAAAGTCCCTTTTTTGCTCCCTTTATTCAAATCACCGAACAACACGAAAAAATTTATCTGGTGAGACGCCATGTCCAAGGCTGCTCTCTTTCCGAGCAACTTCAAAAGGGCCCCCTCACAATTCCCGAAACCCTTTCAATTGGCATCTCGTTATTATCAGCCCTAAACGATATCCATATTTTGGGATTGATCCATCAGAACATCTCACCCACCAATGTCATCGTGAATGATACCGCCCCTATCACGCAGGCCACTCTTATTGACACCAGTTTTGCACCTACCTCAGAAAGAACCTCCCTTTCTTCCTCAATGAAGACCGAATTGGCCCCTTATCTTGCGCCAGAGCAAGCCGGACTCCTTAAAATTGATGTTAATCCCATATCGGACCTTTATTCCGTTGGGATTCTGCTCTACGAATGTGTGGCAGGCCTACCTCCCTTCTCAGGGGATAACATGGGTGAAATTTTGCAGCAGCATCTTTCTCAATCCCCCAAAGACTTGGGATTATTCAATAGAGATCTCCCCTCTGCTCTCAATAAGGCCATTCAGAAAATGCTGAGAAAGGATCCCAACGATCGCTATCAAACAGCTTTTTCAGCCCTTGTTGATTTCAAATCCATATCGGATAACTTTGACAAAGGGAATTGGGATCCGCCCCTTGTTCCGGGTCTTCATGACAACAGGAGCACATTAACCGAACCCAGTTTTGTGGGCCGAACCGAAGAGATGGATGTATTGAAAACATTTTTCAGAGACACCTCCCAGAGAGGTGGGGGGATGTTGTTTCTGGAAGCCGAGTCTGGGATGGGGAAGTCATGGCTGATGGAAGAATTATCTCAATTCGCTCTTCAAAAGGGATTATGGGTTCTTCATGGTCAAGGATTGGATCAGGGAGCCAGTCGTCCTTTCCAGCTTTTTTCCAATATTGTTGAGGAAGTCATCCGCAAAATTTCTGAAAATCCAGAATTCATAAAAATCCTCCAACATCAATTAAGCGACCATCTTGAACCTCTCTGCTCAGCCCTACCGGAATTATCACCCATACTGGGGAATGATTCCTCTCAATTATTGGGCCCAGACGTATTTGGTGAAACCAGATGCCTCGAAGCTTTCTCAGTCTTCATCAATTCTCTTGGATCGGCGGAACAACCGGCCCTCATTCTCTTGGATGACTGCCAATGGGCTGATGATATGACTTTTAAATTATTGGCGAATTGGGAACGCCAAAAGCGGGAACAAAACACAAATAGTCCTGTTTTCGTTGTGGCCGCATTTCGATCCGAGGAAGTGGATGCCCATCATCATCTCAGGAAAATGGAATCCCAAATACACATTTCCCTAAAACCATTTGGTTCCCTCGAAACCCGGAAACTGGTCGAATCAATGGCGGGCCCCTTACCCATAAAAACCCTGGATGTTATTGAGCAAATCTCACAGGGAAGTCCTTTCATGGCAACATCAGTTCTTCGTGGGATGGTGGAATCTCAAGCTTTGGTTCCAAAACGCAAAGGCTGGGAAGAAGACAAAGAGGCCATGGCAAAAATTCAATCCTCACAACACGATGCGGAGATTTTATCTCGGCGAATTGAATTGCTCCCTCCGCTCATATCGAAACTCATTGGCATTGGCGCTGTGATAGGAA
>MSYE01000241.1 GCA_002176905.1 bacterium F11
GGTGTGTCTCTCTTCTTCAAACCCATCCAAGGTAATATTGGAGCGAGTAACCTCGATCAAAAGGTCTCTCAACAACATATCCTCTGGATTCTCTGCTGTGTTATCAATGGTGTAATCCGTAATTCGATCTTCATAATAGGAGAGTTGACCGGTATCCTCATTGTAATCTTCATCGACTCGTTCGGTGATGAGGAAGCGGGTCACATCCAACACGTTTTCATGAGAGGCCACTGAGATGCCTGCGGTTCCAACCTGACCTGTTGTGTGGATCATTTCTTTGGAACCAGCCTGTTGGCCATTTTGATCAAAGGTGATATCGGTGGTGAGCTTGGCCACGGTAAGGCCTTCGGCCTTGGTCGTTTCTTCAAAACCGATCAGGCGACCCCTCTCGTCATACCCCTTTTGTCCGAGGGTGGCCACAGCGTCATCGCTGAAACCCTCTGTTCGGGCTGACCATTCGGTTTCAATGGAACGACCGGATTGATCAAGTTGGTTTTCTTTGTACGCCATTTGTTGGCGTTTGTTGTTGTATTCAATTCCGTACCGGTCGATTCGAACCTTGTAGTCATCGTCTCCTTCTGTGGTTTCACTATAAGAGGTTATATCGCCAATGCGGTTGTAAGCGGTATCCAACCGGGTGACTTTGACTTCGGATCCATCAGAGGTTGTTTCGGTGCGCTCAAAAGCGGTTTGTTGGCCGTATTCATCGTACTCACCGTTTCGGAAACGGATTTCGGTGGGAAGAGCATGGTTGGCGTTCAGGTTGGTTTGGTCAAAGGCGATCAAATTGTCTTGGTTGTTATATTCAATACCCCGTTGAATTTCGGTTCGGGTGAGGCCCCGGGGATCGGTGATGATTTGGGTAAACTCACTTAACAAATATTCTTGTCTCGAGGTGTTGATGGATTTGAGAT
This sequence comes from bacterium F11, assembly GCA_002176905.1. The sequence continues at coordinate 915 of MSYE01000241.1, forward strand.
CTTGATAGTTGTGATTTTTTTGATAGTTTCCTCCCCGCCACAAAATGTTCGTTGTGTTATGATCAGCATCGGTTTCGGTGAGATCATATCGAGTGAGATAAAAGTTGTCTTCCAATTGAATGTAATCTCCGTTTTCCCAACGACGCGTGGTCTCGTTTCCAAATTGATCAACTTCCACCTCATCATAAGAAGCTTCGTACATTCCACGTTGTCGCTTCTTCATACCATGCCCCTGGAAATATTCGATGTTGTTTCGTTCCACCAAGCTAATGTTTCCGTTGGGATCCATAATGGTGTCTTTATAGGCTGTTACCAATTGCTTCCCATGTTGGTGGGAATCATCCGAATACCGAATTCCGGTTCGAACGGTGGTGGTGATATTTCCACGGCTATCACGGGAGATGCGGGTAAACCCGGTTTGAAGCCGGCTCTTCTTATCGTATTTGATGCTTCTGGTGTCGACCGTTGTCACCTGACCGTTTCCATCCACAAACCGTTGACCAAAATGAGCCACCATAAAACCGTGCAAGAAAAACATGCGGGAACCATCCTGACCATACCGCATCGAACCTCCCGCTCCAGCAATGGCCCTTCGAAGAGATTGAACACTGGCTTCCATTGATTCTGTGCTCTGTTTGCGGGTTTCCCATACTCTCTTTAATTCCTCACCCACATTGGTATTGAGATCATAAGTGGTGAGGGTATCGAGGATATCGGCTTTTCGTCCGGGGAGTTCGGGTCGGCCTTCAAATGTTTTTTGCTTAAAGACTTTCAAGTCTTCGAGCTGACGCAAGATCGACATTTGTCTTTCTTCGCGGTCCAATATCCGATCAGGAGGAGTTTGGGTTTCTTGGGGAATATCGGTTTGGCCACGGGGATCAATCAAATTTGAGAAAGGAAAAGCATGAAACACAACAAGGCCAACTGGCTTGGCATTTTTTTTGATGATCTGAAGAAGGGAGGGAAGAAAGGAAGGAGTTTGGGTGGGTTGAGGAAAAAAAGGAAGACCCGCAAAAACAACTTGCGTGTGAATTTGGATGATTGCCACCACAGCAGCAATCGTTTTTTTGAGAGCCTTTTTCATCCGCGGTTTCATATTTTTTTAGGGTTAAGAGGGTTAAGGATTTTGGCCGATTTAGCCGTTTTCTCGTGTCAATTTGCTTGTAAACAAATTGTAAACGAGTTGGCTTAAGGTAGCCTTAAATCGAGATTAAATTGTGATGAAACTTTACTATCTCCTAGCAACAATAAAGCCACAAATAAACCCAATATTTTGAGGAATTTGAGCCATTTTTTAGGAATTTTCCCCATACTCCGTCATCCCGGCGAAGACCAAGATCCAACGTCGTATTTACGCTTTTTAAAGACACTGGATCCCGGCCCCGCCTGCCGCGGGCAGGTTTCGCCGCGATGACGTCCTTAATAAGCTAAATCTTATTCTTAATCGCTCACGCATTCGCGCTCGCGCTTGCGATCGATCAATTAATTATCGAAAGCGAGCGCGAGCGCGAATGCGTGAGCGATTAAGAAGAGAGAAACCTTAGGCGCTTGATTTGGTTAGTTTCTGCAGGAAAAACTGCCAACGTAGGGATTGGCGGCGGACAACTTTGAGGTTTTGGTTGAGGTAAGTGACGATGGTGCGGCGGATGAGGGGATCAGTGGCTTCTTGTTGGGAACCAAATTGGATATCCACGTCTTCGGTCACAAGGAGCTGCCATTGGGTGGTGCGGGAATAATAGTTTCCTTCTTGAAGAACGACGCTCAGCACATCTCCGTTCAGCGCCGATCCCGAAAAGAGCGAGACCTCTTCAATGGTCACGGTGGCCTTGGTTCGGCCTGCTTCTTTTCTCAAAGTGTTGGCCAACCGCTTCCCATGAACCACAAGAAGCGCTTCCTTCGTTTGATTCTCTTCACGGGCGTGGGCCGCAATGACCTTGCGCCCAAATTCCAAACTCCCATCATATCCCAGGCGTCCCTTTTCATGAAGGGTGGCAATGGTCAATCCGTGCTCCGGCAATCGGCTGACTTGGGTTAGAATGTGGCTGGAATCACCAATGGCCGAATTAACACCAAAATCAACCGGGAGATCGTTGAGAAAACGGTTCGTAACCGATCCCACGACAGGAACCGATTGAAGCGAGGCTCCCGCCAACAAGGGAATGAGTGGTTCTTGTTTGTGAGCAAACCAAAGTTTAAACCAAGTTAGGATCTCTTTTCTTTTCTGCTTAAAATGATCCGAAATCAAATAAACAAAAAGGGCAAGAATAAAACCAACCCATAAGAGGTTTTGAACAAGGGACAGAGAAATGGCTGTAAGCCATCTTTCCAAACCCCCTACTCTCAACAGGATGGGGGCTGCCTCCCTCAAAAGAGGAAGGACCGATTTAACAAATTTTCGATATGAAGGAGGGCTATCAGGATCAGTCTTGGCAACCTTAATGGCATCAGAAAATATATCGTAGAGGGACCTTTTTACCGAGGGAAGGAGACGATCGG
>MSYE01000242.1 GCA_002176905.1 bacterium F11
GGTCAACCAACAGGGAATTTGTTTTTGGGGTAATTTTCGGGTCCAATGGGAAAAAGGAATGGGGTTGAGATCTCCGGGTTGGATCTCCAACTTGGAATAATTAATGGATCGGCCATCCAACCGCATCGGGGTACCGGTTTTTAAACGATCGACCTGAAATCCCAGCTTCCGAAGGGATCCGGATAAGTGATTGGCCGGGGGTTCTCCCCTCCGGCCTCCCGGGACAGCATCCAAACCACAATGGAGAAGTCCCTTCAAAAAGGTCCCTGTTCCCAAAATAACTGCCCGGGATTTATAGCGTACTCCTTGATTATCAACTATTCCCGAAACCCTGTGGTTATCCACAAAGATATCCACACATTCCCCAGAAATAATTGTGAGGTTTTTCTGGTGCTGGAGGGTTTCAACCATAATCGTTCTGTATTGATTCCGATCACATTGGGCGCGAGGACTCCACACCGCAGGGCCTTTGCTGCGGTTGAGCATTCGAAATTGAAGGGCAGCCTGATCAGTGGCACGTCCCATTTCACCGCCGAGCGCATCGATTTCCCTCACCACTTGTCCTTTGGCAATCCCTCCAATAGCGGGATTACATGACATCTGGCCAATCTTGGAGGGGTCCAAGGTCATCATCATGACTTTACATCCCATTCGGGCGGCAGCCAACGCTGCCTCAATCGAGGCATGCCCGGATCCAATTACAATGATGTCGAATGTCTGAGAACGGGAGTTCATTTATTGTCCAAAAGGAATTTTTTTAGGATCGGTGATTTTACCTAAAGTGAAGGGGTCAAGTCTCTACAGTCGACATTTTAATATCTACGATTCAAATAATTTTTAATCAACTCAAAATGTCGACTGTAGAGACTTGACCCCTTCATCTTTCATCAACAAAGGTGAGAACCACCCCCCCAATAATGAAAAAGAAGAGGAGAAAAGAAACTCCGTTGCGAATACCGGCTATCTGGGTTACCAGTCCAAATGACAGCGGTCCCATAACCGCAGCCGCTTTTCCCACAATGGCATAGATGGCAAAAAATTCTCCTTCTTGTCCGCGGGGGATTAATTGCGCATAAAGAGATCGAGAGGCGGCTTGGGATCCTCCCAGAATAATTCCCACAACAACCCCCATAATCCAAAACTCAACTGACGTTGTCATAAAGATCGCCCAAGAAGTGACCATCGCGTAAATGAGAAGGGTGATCAGAATGGTTCGTTTGTGACCAAAAGAATCAGCCAGTCGACCAAAATAAAGTGCACCCCCAAAAGCCACAAATTGAATGACAAGAATACACAGTCCTAGTTCACCAATGGACATACCAATCTCTTTGGCTCCAAATATGGCGGCCATAATAAGCAAGGTTTGAATGCCATCGTTATAAATGATGTAGGCCAACAAGAATCGAAGTAGATCTTTGCGTTGGGCGACCTTCTTTCCCGTTTGTATGACTTGTGATAGAGAAAACGCAAACTTACTTTTTGAATCAATTTTTGGTTTATCCTCAAGCCAAAGGAAGGTGGGGACCGAAAAAACCAACCACCACACGCCAACCAACAAAAAAGACACCCGGGCAGGAAGGGTGGGATCTAACCCAGCCAAGCCAAACCACCTGGGTTTTGACAAAAGGACAATACTGAGCGCCAAACACAACCCCCCCCCGATGTACCCCCAAGCAAATCCCAAACCCGATACCCAGCCTCTTTTATCTGTTTCAGCCAATTGGTTGAGGAAGGCGTTGTACAAAACAAGGGAGAGTTCAAATCCCAGATAGGAACAGAAAGCAAAAACAACCCCATAATGAACCCAGCCTGGCTTGGCCCCAAACAACATCAAGGTGCTCACAGATCCAAAAACCGTTCCTATGAGGAGAAACCGCTTTTTCAGGCCAAGGTGATCCGCATAATTTCCCAGTGGAGGAGCCATAAGAAGGACGGTTATCATCACCGCTGACACCAAATAACTCCAAACCGACTCTGCGGGAATCATCCATGGCCCCACAGCCATCATTCCATTTGGAATAAGGGTTTTTACAAAATAGACGCTAAATATAGAGGTGATTATGCAAGTAGCAAATGCGGAATTGGCAAAATCATACATCACCCAACCCAAAATAGGACGTGAAATTTGACTCTTTTTCATCATAAGGCCAATGGTAGCATTGCGGTGGGAACTTCGTCTTCTCATTTCCAACCTGAAATCCACAACAAATTGAGAATATTTGCCCCCTAAAATGTCAATTCCGGAGGGTCCGGTGATCTCCAAATTGACGTGAAAAACAGAGGAGATTTAATTTTTCTTCCCTTGATTTGGGAAATCCAGCCATTACAATTAGATTGAGAATATATCCCCTATAATCATTAAGGACGAATATTTGAATGAACCAGACTTTATTAATTGTTGATGATGAAGAGTGGAGTTGTCGGATCTTAAAGGAGTACTTTCAAGAACACAACTTAAAAGTCGATTACCGTCTCACCATTCGAGATGCTCTTACGTATATCAAAACAAACGAAAAACCCGACGTGATTCTTCTCGATATCGGTCTTCCTGACGGAAATGGACTTGATTTGCTAAAAGCCCTGAGGGGGACACCCCGGACCAAATCAATCCCTGTTATTATTGTTACCGGCCATTTGAAATACACCCCTCACAAGGTGCGGGGCCTCAAAATGGGCGCAGATGACTACATTGTGAAACCTTTTAATTTGGATGAGCTGGAAGCCAGAATCCACGCCCTTATTCGCCGGAGCAAGACACCAATGAGCCCCTCCCCTCAACCTGAGCAACCACCCACACCCCAAAAAGGAGCCGAACCACCACATTCGTCTGCGGGTCGTGTCTCCGAAATTCTCTCTGACATTATCTCAAAGAAAGATCCGAAAAAAGAGCCAGTGAAATCCTCGCCAGTGACCCCACCCACGCCAAAGAAACCAACGTTGATTCAACCCTCTTCGTTGAAACCATCGCCTCTGCACACCAATAAGGAATCTCTCTTCCATGCTATCGTGGATCTTTTCTTGGAACCAAGCAAATTTTTCAGAGGTGACACCCTGCATATGGGGACACGTCTTCTCCCCATTTTCCTTGGGACTTTTTCAGTGGGGATGGGTTTTCAGGGTGGACTTCAACATCACTCTCTTACTTATGGCCTCATCAGTGCTATTGCCTATTTTATTGGTGGGACCATTCTCACCAGCCTCTTAGCCTGGTTAATTCAGTGGACCCTTGGTTTGAAACAAAAATATGTTGCCTTTAAGAATCTCCTCATTGCCATTGGATTGGGGTGGGCACCCATGGCATTAAACAGTTTTTTGGGATTTCTCTATGTTCTCCTGGCCCATGGTCAGAAAGGGGATTTCACAGCTGGGCCTCAACTTCTCTTCCCGATGCAGGGAACAGGGTCCTTTATTGGCTTTCTTTTTCGTCATCTGGATGCATTTGAAATATGGAGTGTTTTTCTTGTCGCAATAAGCCTTGTTTCTCTGGTCGGTTTTAACCGAAAAAGAAC
>MSYE01000243.1 GCA_002176905.1 bacterium F11
TTAAGATATTCCTCAATTCAAATTACCCCAAACTTTTTATGGGGTTTTGGAGAAGAGGGGCCCTGAAAAAAATCACCTTACAAAGATTTGGAAAACCAGAAGGAGAAGTTCGGGTTGCTTTGTATACCCTACCGCCATCAGAGGATATTCCCTTTCCTGCCACACCAGATGATGACTACCAACACCAGGATGAATATGAAACGTGGGGAGTCGTCTGGGCAGATGGGGATCTCACCGACAAAGATGTATTCATTGACATTGTGGATGATTCCCTTTTCGAGGAGGATGAAACCTTTGTTGTTCGGTTATTGGGTTTATCAGGAAAAGAGGAGATCTTGGGACCTGATAGGGTTCCGGTGGTCATTCGAAATTCCGATTTACCAGAAGTGGGTTTTGATCGCTCCTCGTACGCTACTGGAGAAAATCCGGTTAATGGTGTTGTCAATGTTCAAGTAAAACGGTACGGAATCCCCAAGGGAATTGTCCGAGTGGAGTATGAAGTAAGAGGGGATACAGCAGATATTGGTCATGATTTTCATGCCTCATCCGGCTTTTTTGTTTGGGATGATAAGGACGAGACTGACAAAGAAATTCCCATATCCATTGTTGATGATGAGAGAGCGGAAGGGAGTGAATATATTGAGATTGAATTAACTCAATTTTCCAACGCCAATATAAGGGGAGAAAATCCCGTCCGTTTAACAATTCGGCCCAATGATCAAAGAGTCGTTGAATTCATTGGGGATTCCTTTGAAGTAAATGAAGGAACACCCAGCGGCAAAGCGGTCATTTTTGTTGAACGAAGAGGAGACCCGCAAGGTGAAATCCACGTAACTTTTAAAACATCTCACGATTCCAAAGGAGCCCAATCTCCCGCTGATTTTGAAGCGGTTGTCACCCAATTGGTTTGGCCTTCAGGGGATGTGACAAATAAGAAGGTAGAAATTCCCATTGTTAATGATACGCAGTATGAGGGAAGGGAACGCTTTGAGGTGTATCTCACCAACGCCTCTGCTGAAACACATTTGGGACGAAGTTCACGAGAATCGTTTACCATTTTGGATGATGACGCTGCGATTCGTTTTGGTCAGTCTGGTTTCGAAGTTGAAGAGAATACGTCAACAGGGAAAATGGTCATTGAGTTGGTTCGGTTGGGTTCTCCCGAAAAACCCCTCTCATTTGAACTTGTTACAGAAGATCGAACCGCTGTGGCAGGACGAGACTTTGAATCGGTCTCCCGTGTTCAAGAATGGAACAACCCCCCAGAAACCGGAATGATGATTGAAGTCCCCATCATTGACAATACCCTAGAAGAGGGCAACAAAGATTTGAAATTGGTGCTGGATTCCTTTAATGAGGGCCAGCAGAGTAGCCATCAAGAAATTATTCTGACCATTCACGATGATGAACATTCTGACTTTGCCGAATTGGAATTGAGAATGTCCAGTTTCTTGGATATGACCGGCACAATTGTGGATGTCAAACGGGATTTGCATGGAGAGATTATCCTTATGGGGGAAGGCTTGTTTGCGGGCGTGAAAAATCAATATCCCATGGCCACATCATTGGGGGAAGTCAGAGGCCCGGATATTTGGTTTGCGAAGATGAGCTCCGATGGAACCCAAATTCAATGGATGACCTTTGTAGGGGGATCCAGAGAAGATGGCTCATCAACAGGATTTGAAATAACTGATACTGGGGATATCGTTTTTGGTGGATTTACCCATTCTCCTGATTTTCCGATTGTTGACGGATTTCAAAACTCCCTCAATGGAACCAAGTCAGATGGTTTTGTTGCCAAACTTGCATCTGATGGAGCCTCGATTTTGTATTCCAGTTATTTTGGGGGTCGGTATTTAGATTCGATCGAGATGGTGGTTTTGGGCAATTCCCCTCATGTTTATATTGGTGGAATTACAGTATCACCAGATCTTCCTAATGCGACCAATGAATATGGTGGGGGAAGTCGAGATGGATTCATTGCAAAAATTGCACTGGATGGGTCCGAACCTCCTATATCTAGATATGTGGGATGGAATTGGGGAAGTGAAGTTTTTGACGTGGCGTTGGATCCTGATTATTTCCCGATCATTGGAGCCCAAGTAAGTTCTCGTGGTTATGAATTGTCCCCAGGGAATTTTAGGGAGAATTGGGAGTATGGAGTTGATTTGTACGTGGCCAAGTTAGATTCAAATTTACAATTAGTGAAAGAATCTTTTTTTGGAGGCCCCCTTAGTGACAATGGCGCTTCCCTTAAAACAGATCAAAATGGAAACATCTTTGTAGCAGGAGATCTTAATTATGAATCATTCTCCATCTTAAATGCCAACCAACCTCTTTTCGGAGGAGGCCGTGATATATTCCTGGTAAAATTTGATTCCGATTTGAATCCCATCTTTTCCTCCTATGGAGGAGGAGCTTCTATCGAGCACTTTGGAGGCATGAATGTGGATGAATACGGATTTGCCTATGTCACCGGACATACTTATTCAGAAGATTTGGAGGTTTCACCGAACGCCTTTCAAAAAAATCTCCAGGGAAATGCGGATACTTTCCTCCAAATATTCAATCCAGAAGGACGTATTGTGTATTCCACTTTTTTCGGGAGCCATCAACTTGACACTCCCAGGGGAATTGATACCAATTCCAACGGAACCATTATCTTACATGGAGAAACTTGTTCTGGTGATTTTCCGATTACACCCAATGCGCTCCAAAATGATTTTCAAAGTGATTGTCCAAATTTCTTCTCCATTTTTTCTGTCGGTCTTTCCGATTTTGATACCAATGGCGAAAACAGGGCACCGGTGGCCAATGCAGGACCCACCCCCATTATTTTGGACGATCAGATAGGGGACGGGATCATCAATTTGAATGATTTTCATGTACTTCTCATGGCATGGAACACCCATCCCAATGATCCAAATTGGAATTCTCTTGCAAATGTTTATTATGAACAAAACAAGCCGTATGAAAACCAACGGATCAACAGTCTTGATCTTAATGTGATGGCCCAAGCCTTGGGGAGCCATGTAAATGGAGTGGATTCATACAGATGGAACTCGGTTTGTGATATTGATGGCGAGGGAGTAGAGACTTTACAAATGGATGGGAGTGGAAGTTATGATCTTGATGGGACCATTAAGAATTACTTTTGGGAAGATGAGCGAGGAAATATCATCGCCAATAGTGTTTCTCCTCACATTCAATTGAATGTGGGAACACATCATCTCGCATTGAGAGTCCAAGATAATTTGGGCGCTTTTTCTGAAAAAGATGAGGTCCTCATCACCATCAATAAAAAGAAGGGATCAAATCTTCACAACCAACAGGACTGTTCCCAACTTCTTGGTTGTCGGGATTTGAGCCCTTCTTTTTCTTCTTCGAGAGTGGGAATTGGAAGAATTGATGTGATTCCTAATCCAAATCCTGAAGACGGCATCATCCTGAGTGGTGGTATACAACTCAGGAA
>MSYE01000244.1 GCA_002176905.1 bacterium F11
ATCCTCCCCTGTGGGAAAAAAGTGACAACGCGCCTCTTCTGAAGGATTTGTTGGTAAAAGAAGATATCCGGGTTTTTCCTCATCTCCCGCAACAGTGGAAAGGATAATCCATTTGTCATCAGCAGAAAAACGAGGTTCACCAAATCCAGCCATCACTCCCTGTTCGTCGAGTCCCGTAATCACTTCTCCGGCTTCCAGGCGTTTCACGCCCTGAATTTGCACGGATGAAGGCTGGGTGAGATCATAAGTAAACAAACTGATTTTGGTGGGCTTGTCAGCTCGATACCCCACAATCGCAAGGTTGGTTCCGGCGGAAGAAAGACCTGCCCATTTGGCATCCACTTGATCTGTTTTATTAATAAAGCCAGAGGGTTGGTAGGTACGTTGTTTTTGATCCCAGGTCAATCGGACAATTCTTCCTTTCCAATCATCATCATTTGATTCCCCAACAACCACAATCAAATCATTGTCACGAGGAGAAACAAGGGGTTCCAGTTTGAACTCCCAGTTATCGATCTTGATCTCTCTGCTGATGGCCTCCCGATCAATGTCAACCAATCGCGCCTTTCCAAAGTGGCCTGTTCTTGGATTTCGGGCGACCGAAACATACGCTTTTTCTTTACGGGTCTCAACGCCTCCCGATTCCCCCACCTTAATAGAGAGTTCCGTCATCATGAACACTTCTGTCCCATCCGGTGAGGGGATTGGGGCACCCAAAATGGCCCATTGCTGACCAATGAGACGATCATCATCCGATAAAATATTTTCACCGTCTTTGGGAATCCCTTTGTTTTGAGCGTCATGGAGGATAGCGCGGCCTTGACTCCAGTCAACCGGGCCAGCCTCCGTGAAAAGCACCGCATGGATGCGCAGAAGAGTCACGCGCAGGACAAAAAGATGAGGTGCAAAATGGGGGAACACCTTCAGAAACTGATCGATGAGTTGACCGATCAAGGTGGTGGAGTCAGAAGGGGTCAGGTCCGGACGTCTGGACCTGACCCCTTCTGACCCCACCCGTTCGCTGGCCTGTGCGAGTTCGTCCACCCACACCAAAATCCCATCCGCCAGCGTTTGAGCAGACCCCTTTCCGGAAAGGACAAACGTTTTGATCTGGGCAATGACCTGAAGGAGGAGACTGATCAATTGCGATACCTCTTCGGCCCTGTCCAGTAGGGTAAGAAATTCCCCTTTTTCTTTTTTGGCCTTTTCCTCTCCCGGTAAATTAACCGTCACAATCTGTTTGGGGTTGTCTTTCACATTTACCACCCGAAACAACTGATTCCCATCGGGGGAAAAAACAGATCCATTGTCATGATTGGCATTGAGATTTACTTCTTTGTCGAGCCCTTTCACCTTGTCCTGTGAGGATCGCAAGGTGAATACTGGCTCACCCTTTCTTTTCCCTGTAGATGGGTCAATATCAACAATCGCAATCCCTTCCTTATTCTTCTTTTCTCTCTGAGCAATTGTTACGGTCACCCGATTCCCATCATGCGTCAAAACGGGTTTGGCCATAGCGATCTTGCCCTCTATTTTTAAATCAGCCGGTTCCAATAACATAACAAGGTCACCGAAAGCTTCTCTTTTTTTATCCCACCGTGATCCCACAAGATAACTATCCTCTCCACTTTGAAAGACAATGACAACTTGTTCTCCATTTTTTGATATGGCGCGAGCATTATTTCCAAAGTCGTCCAATTTCAGTGAATGGCCCGAAATGGTTATCTCTTCTTTCGCTATTAGAAGAACCTGTCCATCTGTTGGCACAGATCCTTCACCACGTGTAAACACAATCACTTTTCCCCTATTGTCTGCCTTTGTTATGACCGAGGCCAAGAGTTTGGTTCCATTATCAGAAGAAGACACATCTTGGGAAGAAACTTGTTTAAAGACTCCAGTATGAGGGAAACCCTGGTGTTTACTTAAAATAGGGTTTGGTGGGAGTTTAACTGCTTTGCCTGTATTTCTTCCTATCCTATGAGAAAAAATCGTAACTTTGCGACCCTCTCGTTTACGAATAAAGATTTCAGTATCCCCGTTTGAGAAAAGGGACCAATCCCCGGCATATTCGTATTTTCGAAACTCCGCGATCCCGTCAAAAAGGTCGGATTGTTCGTATTGTCCAGTTCGGTTTTTATCGAAGTTGAGTTTTGGGGATCCGTCATCAAAAAAGGTTAGGATAAGGGATCCATCGGGGGAGACAATCTCAAAGCCCTTGCAATCTTTGACCTGCTCGCCTTCAAGCACAACTGTTGGACTTTCCAATCCACCCGGCTTGTAGTCATATCGGACCAGCTGCGGAACTTGAATTGTCTTCTTGGATGCTGAAGGAGCTGAGGGGTCTGGAATTTTCTTCCCAACAAGAGCAAAGGCGTATCTCTTATCATTGGTAATTTTGATGTTTCCTCTTAACGAAACGGTCTTGGTGTCTTTTGGCATCTCCCCCATGAGGTCCGCCCCAAGAATTTCGATTTCTTTCACCTCGGCATCCGACTTCTCACCGACCTCTTTGGCTCGGATGCGGGTGATTTGTGGAGTATTATCTACACTTCCCAACACGAGAACCTCGTCAAGCTCTGGAGAAAGAGTGGGGGATCCCTCGATTTTGGTTTGTTGGTGGTTGGGCTGCTTTATTGTTTGGCCTTCGGTTAAAAGAACAGAGATGTCCTCCAACTCCCGGGTTTCTTCATTTAAATGCAACAAAATTGTTGACCATTCCCCATCCACTTGAGCCCTGAGACCAACCGTTAATCCATCATCACTGATGTCGTGCATTCCAATATCAATATCATCAATTTTCATTCCTTTAAATGTATCGCCTTTTCGGAGATACACTTTTGATCCTGGGTTCAATAGTCCTGATTGAGGATCCCGCGTTGTTCCGGCCACCGCAATCTGGGTAAGGGTATTATTATAGGTAACGGCAACAGCCTGACTTCCATCAGCAGAAAGGCCGTATTCAATACCTTCGCCCAGGCTCGGGTTAAATAGTTGGGTTCCACTTATAATTTCCGATGTCCCCGGTTTCCGGTTGAAAAGAATCGTCTTATAGTTTCCGGATTCCAAACCAACCGAAACCAACAACCGCGTTCCATCCGCCGAAACGAAAATGGGATGATTGGGTATCGCCTTTATGGTTTTCTTCTCCCCATCGATTGTTACATCTTGTTCGGGTTCAAGGATCTTCTTGGCGCTGGGATCTTTTGCCTTTCCTGTTACCGGATCAATTGAGATTGAAATAACATATGGC
>MSYE01000245.1 GCA_002176905.1 bacterium F11
CCGCACTGGTGGCGGCTGCCACATTGTCGGATCGTTACATATCTGAGCGGTTTCTTCCAGATAAGGCCATTGATTTAATTGATGAAGCCACATCCAAACTGCGCATTGAGATTGACAGTCTTCCCACAGAGATTGATATTCTGGATCGTAAAATTATTCAACTTGAAATCGAAAAACAGGCACTCAGAAAGGAAACCGATACCAATTCAATAGAACAACTCCATAAATTGGAAAAGGAACTGAGTGATCTTAAGGAAAAGAGCCAACAAATGAAACTCAAATGGAACAAAGAGAAAGAAGGAATAGATCACATCCAAAAACTAAAAGAAGCCATCGAACGCACCAAGCTTGACAGTGATCGGTTCGAACGGGAAGGACAATTGGATAAGGTCGCTGAAATTCGATACGGAACCCTCAGAGATCTAGAGACCACTCTTCGTAAGGAACAAGAAAAGATTGGAAATTCTCACAATGGGGAAAAGATGCTCAAAGAAGAAGTGGATGAAGACGATATTGCAGATGTGGTGTCCAAATGGACAGGAATTCCCGTTTCCAAACTCATGGAGGGGGACGTGCAGAAACTCGTTCACATGGAAGAGCGGCTCCAATCGCGTGTTGTTGGACAAAATGAAGCCGTAAAAACCATCTCTGATGCCATTCGTCGATCACGATCAGGGCTTTCCGACCCTAACCGACCCGAAGGATCATTCTTGTTTCTTGGACCTACCGGGGTCGGGAAAACACACCTGGCCAAAAGTTTGGCTTGGTTTCTTTTCGATGATGAAAATGCCCTCATTCGAATTGATATGTCTGAATACATGGAAAAACATTCCGTCAGTCGCCTCATTGGGGCGCCACCCGGATATGTAGGATATGATGAAGGAGGACAGTTAACAGAAAAGGTCCGGCGACGCCCCTATTCTGTTCTCTTGTTTGACGAAATTGAGAAAGCACATCAGGACGTATTCCATATCCTTCTTCAAATACTCGAAGATGGGCGTCTAACCGATGGTCAAGGTCGGGTTGTGGACTTCAAAAATACCGCAATTATTCTCACCTCAAACATTGGTAGTCAATACTTTCAGGAGGATGGCCTTCCCAAAAATCGTATTGAAGAAAAGATTCGGAAGGAATTGAAGCAATTTTTCCGACCGGAACTCATCAATCGGTTGGATGATATCCTTATCTTCAACAAATTAAACCAAGAAGATCTTATCCGTATTGTCGATCTCCAACTCGAAGACCTTAAGAAAAAACTTATCCCTAAAAATATTCAAATTAAGGTTGATCCATCAGGAAAAGCCAAGCTTGTGGATATGGGTTTTGATCCAGATTACGGAGCAAGGCCATTGAGGCGCATCCTTCAGCGAGAAATCCAGGACAAGCTGGCCCTTAAAATCTTAGATGGAACTTATAAGGCAGGAGACACAATAACCGTTCGGAGTGATCCCAAAACAAAGGACTTCTTTTTCTCCCTAAACTAAAGGATATCAGCCGTCCTCGTCTTTGCTGCTAAGGTTGGGGGGAGGATTTTTTACAATAAAAACAACCCGCCTGTTTCGGGCATGCCAAGAATCCAAATCTTCTTCCTGCTCCCGCGGTAATATTCGATTCTCCCCATATCCAATGGCCCCAATTTGATTGGCAGGATAATCATGTTCTCGAAGAAGGTACTTCACAACATTGGTGGCACGGGAAGTTGAGAGTTCCCAATTGGAAGCATATCTTGGTGTTTTAATCGGAACATTATCCGTATGTCCTTCAACAATGATTTCGTGATCCTTCTCAGCCAAACCGACAAACGTTGAAGACATCTCATCCAATATCTTCTTCATCGAATCTGACAAATCAGCGGATCCGCTCTTAAAAAAAACATGATACCCCGCTTCCTGCAAGGTAATAACCAACCCATCTTTGGTTATCTCGGCATCACCTGCCACTTCATGCTGAGCCATGGTTTCCTTTATCTCATCTCGGGCTCCTTGTAAGGGTTTCGATAAAGCAGAAGATAACGAATAAAGAATAAGATAAAAGCAAACCAACTCTGTCATGAGGTCAGCATAATTAACCATCCAAGGAGGGGCAGGATGACCAAAAGGAGCCACCCGGGGATCCGTCTCATCAATCATTCCCTTTGGCGGTTTTAAAGGCATTGGCTGATTACTCCTTCTCAGCCTCGGTTCTAATGAGGGATCGTGTGGAAGGATCCAAATAAGCTTTGAGGTTGGACTCCATGAGACTGGGAGCTGCTCCAGTTTGAAGAAGGAGGACCCCTCTAATAATAATTTCTTTAACGAGGAGTTCTTCTTCAGATCGACGACGAAGTTTCCCTGCCATTGGAATAAAAATCAGATACCCGCTCCCCAAACCCCAAAAGGCCGCTGAGAGGGCCAAGGCCATTCGGCGGGGAACCTGGGCAACATCATCCAGGGCAGACATCATGAGAATCATTCCCAAAATGGTTCCAATAATTCCGAATGCTGGAGCGTAAGTTCCGAGTGCGTTAAAGATTTCTTGGCCAATCTTATGTCGCTCCCGAACGAACCCAATTTCCGTGTCCATCATGTTCTGGATAAATTCTTTATCAGCTCCATCAATAACAAGTTGGACACCTCGTTTTAAAAAATCGTCTCTGGTGTTTTTTATCTCTTCTTCAAGGGCAAGAAATCCATCGGTTCTGGCTTTTTTGGCAAACTTAACAAAGGTGGTCACTATATCTTGCGTATCAATTGAGGTAGACCGCATGACCTTTTTAAGAACCCGAAACAAACCAAACACTTGCGAAGCAGGATAATTGACCAAAAGGGAACAAAAAGTTCCCCCCATTACTATAAAGATGGCTTCAAAATTGAGAAAGGGTGTAAATCCATGGAGCCCCTCTGCATTGAAAACAGTAACAAAAACCATCAATCCACCAACAAGAATGCCTGCCAATGTTGCTATATCCATTACTTATTCCTTTTCCACAAGATGTATATTTTTTTCTTTCCTTTCTGTAGCAACCACATTTCGATAATCCACAACTTTTTTGATCACCTCATCTAAACTCTCAAGAACCACAAAGTTGTTCCCAGTTGTTAGTGTGATAACAGTATCGGGTGCACTCTCAATTTGCTCAATGAGTTCCGCATTCAAATAAAATTGTGTTCCGTTCAACCGTCTTAGCTGAATCACGGCTCCTCCTCTTTCTTCTTTGTATCAATAATGGGGGTATCCATTATCCGCCCAATCGCTGAAAAAAT
>MSYE01000246.1 GCA_002176905.1 bacterium F11
CCCAATTTCGTGGTTTCAAGCGGTCTATTCTCGTCATTCCCCGTCACGGTGAAGGATATCATGTTGACAGCGATCTTTTTATGGTTCGGAGCCAAGTGGGCATAGATTTGCGTGCTCTTGATGTCGCTGTGACCCAATAATTGCGATATCGTAAAAAGGTCAACTCCCTTCATGGCAAGGCTACTGGCAAACGTATGTCGGAGGTCATGGATTCGGCAATTTTTTATACCAGAAGTTTGGATGGTTGTTTCCCACTCCCTTTTCAAGTTTCGAGTATCAAGAACTTTTCCATCATTTTTGATGTTCGCCTTTCCCTTTATCAGCCGCCGAACCGTATTGTTTATGGGAACCTCGTATGCCTTTCCTGATTTGGTTTTGAGAACATGTATAACATCGTTTTGAAAATCTATATCTTCCCAACGAAGACCTATCAAATTGGCCTTCCTCATTCCGGTATTGAGAGCCATGACAATGAAGTCCTGTAATCTGAGGGAACTCGATTCCAATAAGGTTTTTGCTTCCCTATCTGAGAGAAACCGGACGCGTTCATTTTCTTCCCGAAGTTTTTTGATCTTTATGGCGGGGCTTGATTCGATTTTCCCCCATTCAACGGCTTTGGAAAAAATAGATTTCAAAGTCGTCAATATTCGATTCAGTGTTGAAGGTTGAAGTTCTGGGAGCAATTTGGATCTCCACTCCTCGATGTCTTTGTTTGTTATTTCAGATATCGATTTCGATCCAAAGTAGTTTTTGAGTTGTTTCAAACGATAAATTTCGTTTTGATTTGGGTTGACCATGTTGCTTGAGGCATAGACATTGAAATACTCATCAACAAATTTATCAAAAGGAGTTTGATCCTTTTTGGATTTTGGAACATACTTCCCCTCATCGTATTCGTTTTTCTTTTTTCTTTCGTATTGTTCAGCCAATTTCCGAATGAAAAATGACTTTCTTATTCGGTGGGTCCCTACCCAAAAATCAGCTTGCCAGCCTTTCTTGAGCCGTTTTATCATGTTCATCTCCTTGTGAGGGGCAACTTATGATAGCTTGTCGACCTTTTGAGTGGCAAGCTTCTGTTCAATCCACTTGTCGAGTGATATTCGATCAAACCGAACCCCGCGCTTACCTATTCTGAGTGATTGAATTTCTCCTTTCCTCGCGAGAAAATATAGTGTTTTTGGATGGAGAGAGAGATATTTTCCAGCTTGAGGGGCCGTCAGTAATCTTATTTCAATCTCTTTTCCCATTGTTCGACCTTGTTATCTCAGATTTGAATGGTATCGAGGTTTCCAAATTTCGTTGGAGGCTTGCCTTTCTTTATTTTTTTGACCTTATATCCATTTGAACCCGAACACCGTCTACTGCAAAATCTGGCCAAGCCTCGTTGTAAATCATAGATGCGAGCGAAAAACGGGGTTTTGCAAAAACCACAAACTCTATGAACCATTTTTTGATGATTCATGTTGATTTCCATAGTCTGAGGAAAGCAAACGGTCTATTTCTGACTCATGAATAAGATACTTATGACCGGGACGAGCTGCCTTCAACTTATTTGATTCAATCCAACGTATTCCAGTTCGGATGCAAATCTTCAGTTTTGAACAAGCTTCTCTGAGCGTGTAAACTTCTGGTTTCGGTGTTTTTTTTGGTTTCTGTCTTTTCATTTCCATTTCTGTCACCCAATGTCATCTTCTTACGTAAACCACTTCCCATCTTTTCCTTCTGTGTAGTTACAAAAGGGGCTTATATGTCTTTGGCTTTATATGAGCCGTGATTATGAACATACACAGGGGCTGGTCGTCAGATTTGAAGTGGTCAAGGTCAGGACGGAGCCAGCCCGATTATGTGTCCGAATATGTTCACAACCGATGATTTCTTCTGTTTCTTCTCTTTTTTTACGAGCTACAAGAAACAGCCGTAGACGACCTCGTCTGGCATAGCCAGAATGATTCAAAAAGTATTTTTGCTGTTGAAAATTTGGTCCTTCAATGCGCGTAATGAAAGTGAATATTTTTGCGCACGGACATGTAAGTCATCTCTATAAAAAGCTTCCATGATTGCTTCACAAGAAGAAGGATTATCAAAAACGAAAAAAGCTTTTTTGCCAACCCATTGAAGTGAGATAAGAGGATGCCCTTTTGCAATCAGAGCTCCACCAATCCAGAAATCAGATGTTTTGAATGTTTTTTGATTGTTTATGAGGTCAAATTTCAATTTCGTCTCCATTTTGGCCAAAAAAAAAGCCTACATATCAGTTTCCCACCACCGAAGTGGTTGAGATATTGTTATGTAGGCTCTGTCTATCGTTGGCCAGTTGCCGAAAAAATCGACAATTTACGGTTACGGTCTTGCGATTGGCTTATGCGAAGTTACAAATGATTCTCGCATAACGTAACGGTGAAAATATACCACATTGTGTCAAGTCATATCAAACTTCCGTCGATAATTGGTGTAATTTATTCGCAATGGTATTTTTGAAAGGAAAGGTATTTCGGCATTCTGGACAAACATCTGGAATTACACTTTTGATAACAGCCGCTACCTTTGTGGAAATTTCACGGGAAACTTCCTGTGCAATTTCTTTTTCTCTCGCGGTGGGATTGTATTTTTCAGGATTGCGTGCCTTCAACAAAAACATAGTCAAAACATCCGAATAATCCCGCGTAAACCCAATTCGAATTCCCTTATAGTAGATATCCTTTTCCACGCCTTCAACTGCTCTTTGAAAGGCTGAAGCTTCCAGTCTCTCAGTAATCTCAGAATTTATTTCATCGAACTTCATTGAAAAATCTGAATCTTCACGTCGCCAAAGATAAACTACTTCACGAGAGATTCCCACGCTTCTTGCTGCAGTAATTACCGTCCCATATTTCCTGAACTGCTCCAAGAAGGGTTCCTTCTTTTCTTGTTTGTAAGCACCACGTTCATGTGT
>MSYE01000247.1 GCA_002176905.1 bacterium F11
CAATCACCTGTATGCGGGCTGCGGTTGAAGGTGCCGCCTGGAATGAAGTTGAGTTCCCAAGAGACAAGTAAGGAGGATCCAAATCTGTTGCCGTTATGATCACGCCAGATTGGGCCAACCGCAAGCTCACGGTTGAGATAGTGACGCTGCCTTGAAATAAAGTGAAATTACCTGGATTACTATCATAAGGATCATTGGTGATAACCTGAATGGGATTTTGTGATGTTGAAACTTTGTTATAGAAAGCATCTGTTACAACAACATCAATCGATATATTCTCTCCAACGGTTTGCACATAGGGTGTTCCTGTTCGACCCAACGGGGGAGTCAGTTTCCCAGGAGTGAACGTCTCCCCTGGTAACAACACCAAAAGACGATCCGCCGCCGCGGGCTGGACAAAAATATCGGTCGAAGTGTCGTTGTCATAAAGATTGGTATAAGGATCATCAGAAGCAGTGACGGTCCAAGAAGAGCTGGTATTAAAGTAGACCCCAAATGTAGCAATACCAGTTCCAGGGTCAAGTGACTGTGGATTACCGCCAGAATAAGCTGATTCATCATCCCAAGGATCGGTCGAGGTCAATTGAACAGTGGGCATCGATCCCCCGGTAACCAAGTTATAGAAGGCATCTGTCATGCGAACTTGGATATTGTATGACTGACCGGCCACCGCGGGATTGGGTGGACCTGTTTTTCCCTTGGCCCCTCCTATGGTATAGCCGGGAACAGGTGTTTCACCAGGCAACAAAACTTGCAGTTTGGCTTTTGCACCAGCAGAAACAGGAACAGCGGGCGTCACATTCGCAGACAAGGTTGTTGCCGAATCGGATGTTGAACCAACTTGAATTGTCCAACCTGGGGTTGTGTTTTCTGTATGCATAAAGATATTGAAGATCGTGGTTCCGGCGGAAAGAGATTGGGGACCGGGATGTGTATCATAAGGATCTTCTGTTGTGAGCTGAACCTTGGCGTTCGGTTGAACCGGATTGTAGTAATTGTCTGTGGCTTGAACCGTAACAGGGAAGAGCACACCAGCCGGAAACGGTGTCTGGCCGTTACCGGAATTGGAGTCGTAATCGGGATATCCCGTTCGACCTCCTGTTCCATCATAAGGAGGTTGACCTGGCACCGTTGTTTCACCAGGGAGGTACGCTTGAATTCGACTCGCCACATTGGGATTAATGGTCATACTCGCAGAGATGGCTGTTGGTTGTGGAATAACAAGTCCACTTGTTCGTTGCGCTGTGAAATCACTAGACGCTGAAGCTGTATACACAAGGAAGTTAAAGATGGTTGTTCCATTAATAAGGGGCTGTGTTATTGGTGAAGAGAAAGAGTCCGAATTGTTTGTTAACTGAACCGAAAGGCTTGCTGTGGGAACAATGTTCCAATTGCTATCGACCACATTAACGGTTACGGTTGTTATATTACCCGCTGTCCAATCCGTGGGCGTTCCGGTCTTTCCTGTTGTGCTTCCGGGATCTGCATCCTCACCTGGCAAAAGCACTTGAAGCTTTGTCGGTGCTCCTGGCTCTGTTGGTAACCACGTTGAAACAAATGCATCAAATCCTGCGCCACCATCATCAATGGTCAATGTCCAACCTTGTGATTCGTTGGAAGTATTAAATGTCCAGGATACAGTTGTGGCACCCGCGTTCAATGAAATGGCCATGGGATCACCCAGATCATCGGGATCGGTCGAAACCAACTCCATCCCAATGGGGGTTGCCGTGGTTTGATTCCAATAATTATCCACAGCCCGAACAGTGACATCAAACGGCGTTCCCGCTATAAAAGAGTCTTGACCATTCCCATTGTTGTCATCCCGGTCTGGAACACCAAGAAGACCCCTTGCTCCATTGAGATAATTACCAGGATCCGTTGTTTGACCGGGAAACACCAGCTGGAATTTTGTCGTTGGGCCTGGATTCATTTGAATAACCCCAGAGAAGCCATCCTGTAATCCTGTTGCTGTTGCGATGATAATGGTGTTTTTGTTTTCCCCTGTTACCAAGAACAAATCAAAATCCGTTGTTCCTGTTGTGAGATTTTTCCCGGCGGGCTTGGTTGGCTCCGCAAAGACATCATCGTACGCTGAATTGGTATTTCCAACAAAGGTGAGGTTTACAAAAGGATTTGTTCCCGGAACGATATTGAAGTGATCATCAACCGCTCGGATTTCAATGGTAAAAGTCGAACCAGAAACTTGAGAATCGGGAATATCATCTGATTTCCCAATAGGATTTCCTTCTTCGCTCACCTCACCAGGTGCCAAGACCAACAAACGTTGGACTGATCCCGCTTGAACCGGAATCCAGGTTGAACGACCAACCAAATAACTGTCACCCGTTGCTGTCGAGGCGGAGATTTGCCATCCAGGTGCTGTGTTGCGTGTTACCAGCGCCACATTGTCAAACACAGTCTGGCCCGTGGGATTTCCATCAGCCCCTGTTTGTTTTTGTCCCAATGCTGCAACGGAGTCATAGGGATCACTTGCTGTTAATTCAACAAAGGTATTTTCTGTCAAAGATCGATTGAAGAACTGATCAACCAGATTCACCGTCAGAGAGAAAGTTGATCCCGCCACAAAAGGTTGCGTTCCGACCGCAATAAGATCTCCATCCGGAAGCCCTGTTTTCCCCCCTTCCTCGCCCGAATCATAAGGAGGTTTTCCAGGAACAGCGGTCTCTCCTGGCATAAGAACTTGGAACATGACTGCCGGGCCTGGGGTTACGTTAATATCATCGGATACAAAATCTTGCAAGGGCGGTGTAATATGAATGGGTGTGGTTGAGGCCGTAATAGTCCATGGTCCTGGTGTTGTATGGAAGATGACCGTATAATCTGTGGATCCGGCCGTGATCGATAAGGTTGCCGGATGGATATCATAGGAATCGGTTGTTTGGAGCATCACTTGCGTGTTGACATCAGTGTTCACATTGTAAAACCGATCGGTGATATTTGCTGTCACCACATAATCCTGACCCGCCACAGCGGTATCAGGCGTTCCCGATAACCCTCTTGCTCCTCCAACGACCAATCCTGGTACAGCCGTATGTCCGGGAACAACGAGCTGCAATCGATCCGTTGTTGTCGAATTAACGACAATGGCAGGAGAGATATCTTCCGTTACATTGAGCGCCGAAGCCGCA
>MSYE01000248.1 GCA_002176905.1 bacterium F11
ATGGGTCGTCATTTGAAGCCATGCCAAGGACGCCTCCCCCATCACCATCCAAGGCATCCCAATTGCGCATTTTGTGGGAAACGGCGGAATACAGGCCACCCGCCAGAATGAAGGGCAAAAGCCACCAAGAATTCAAGAGAAGCGCAGGGATATAACCGATAAATGAGACGCCAAGAAAGAAAAGGATATCGCGGCGAATGCCTTTGCGGAGGGCTTTCCAGTCAGAAGGTTGGGCTTCTTCTTTCACCACAATATTCTTTTTCCCACGATGGACGATCTTCTCTTGGGCGTATTTCGGTTCCTTTTCTTTTGGAACAGATTTGAAGACATCGGGATGGGTATGGTAGGAACCGTACCAATAAATCATGATGGGGAAGACAACGAGAACCAGAGCCAGAGATAAAGAAAATGCGAGCAAACCGTCGAAAAAGAGGAATGGTAACACCATCACTCCACCCAGAACAGCGACATGATGGAAAAAACTGGTTACGGCCGGTGCCACGGCAAGAGCCACAACCTCAAAATCCCATTTCCGATTCTCAAGGAAATACCGAATAATGGCACCAACCAAACCTTTGTTGGTGGCCATTCCAAAACCAGGGACTTGGGGGAGACCTCGTCCGGGGAAATTGACAATCAATTCTTCATTCAATTTACGAACGGTCTCATCAAAGGTGGCTTGGGTAATCCATCGAGGGAGACCTTCGTCATCAAGCTTATAAACGGGGACAAAAATATTCCCGTGAACAGACCTGGCGGAATTCCTTATTGTTTCAGGAAGGAGATCGCGATAGGAATTATAAACTGGAAAAGCAAATTCCCACATATTCTCTATCAAAGTTAAGGGATCCACATACGCCACATAGTCCAAGATCATTTGTTTTGCGGCGTTTCTCGTATCAGCTTTATCAAAGGTTCGCTCACCCAACGCCAATTGTTGCAACCGAGGAATGGTTTCATGCAATTCTGGGTGAGCCCCTATCATAGAGATCATTTGACCACGATCCAACGCGTCCCTTACCTCTATCGCCAATGATATATTTGGTACAAAGGGTATACTTCTTTTTCTATGAGGGGATATCAATTGCCCGGCGTCCCTTAAAGGCGCCTCGGTCGATGGAAATAAATGTGCAAATCTCTCGGTTGTTTTCCACAGCACTGTTTCGGGAGGAATCAATGTCTTAATTTGTTCCAAGTGAAATTGCTCCGATTCCCAATAAGTAATGGTAAGCATGCTTCGTAATATTTTATCTGACAAGTTTCCATCGTTGGGTGTTACCATAATGACGTAATAGATTGGCGAATGATTTAAATCCCCTAGAAGTTTATCCTCCATCATTTGAATAAACTCATCTGGTATTTTTGCCTTAGCAAATTTAACTTCAGGGATATCATTTTTATAAATCAAAATAACAGGATAACCAAGCTGTTGGTAGTAAAACCGGGAAACCGCTCTAAAAATAGGATCATCTCCAAACATACCCGCAATACGATCACGAAACGCAGTAGGGGCATTGGTAATCCAGGCGTGTATGGAATCCTTCCTAATGACCAAAGTTATTTCTTCAACATTAATGGTATCTTCCTTTGATGTAGGTTTCTCGCCCGGATCCGCGGCATCAAAAAGAATCGAAACGAGCCTGACATAGTTTTGGCGTGTCAACCATTTGGGTTGGGCTCTCCCATTATGGCCCATGCTTAAGATATCTTGAACTCTTTCTTTCTGGAATACGGCTTTTAGATCGTCTCTCTCCTCTTTTGGGATATATTCCGAATACCGACCCTCAAATATTTCCTCAAATTTCTGATATTTTGACGGAAACGGAAGATTGTGTTGCCCAAAGGCATAGACGCCCTGAAGATAACCAAGGAGATAGAAAAACCGATGGACAAGCCGGTCTCCTTCCACAAATTCTTTTTTCATGGGAGTCTGAAGAATCCCATCCAACAAATGGGTTGAAAAGTTGGGGAAACGGTCATGACTCCCATCTTTATCTTCCGCAAAAATTCGAATGAGTTCGTATTTCTGAAGAGCCGAATACAAATAAGGAACCAATTGCTCTTTATTGGAATCTTTTGTGTTTAACACAAGCTGATCAAGTTGGTGATTTTTTATGGCATTCACTTTGGTCACCACCGCCTGCCCAATCAATCCCCGAAGGGAATCATGCGCTTTTTCTTTGGTTTTCAAGAAGGGAGGAGACAAACCAAACAAAACATCACCAAGGGCAAGACGGCCTTTTGAGCTCTCAACATTCAAAGGATCTTCAATTTTCTTAACACCATGCGGCAATTGAGTAACAAATATGGGTTTTCTCTCCCCATTTCGAAGGGAAGATAAGAGCCGTTGAAGCTCTCCATCTTCTTTAATCACATCCTCCACAAATTGCTCCTGCGGGGTGAGATCTTTTTCCATTTCCCACCACTCGAAAAATTCTCCCGCCCCACTTGTCGCCATCCCGAGGACACCCCCTTCCTTTGCTTGCAAAGCATCCCAATTGCGCATTTTGTGGGAAACAGCAGAATACAGGCCACCCGCCAAAATAAAGGGCACCAACCACCAAGAATTCAAGAGAAGCGCCGGGATATAACCGATAAATGAGACGCCAAGAAAGAAAAGGATATCACGGCGGATGCCTTTGCGGAGGGCTTTCCAGTCAGAGGGTTGGGCTTCTTCTTTCACCACAATATTCTTCTTCCCACGATGGACGATCTTCTCTTGGGCGTATTTCGATTCCTTTTCTTTGGGAACGGATTTGTAGACCTCGGGATGGGTGTGGTGGGAGGCGTACCAATAAATCATGATGGGGAAGACAACGACAACCAGAGCCAGAGATAAAGAAAATGCGAGCAAACCGTCGAAAAAGAGGAATGGTAACACCATCACTCCACCCAGGACAGCGACATGATGGAAAAAACTGGTTACGGCCGGTGCCACGGCAAGAGCCACAACCTCAAAATCCCATTTCCGCTTCTCAAGGAAATACCGAATAATGGCACCAACCAAACCCTTGTTGGTGGCCATACCAAAACCGGGGACTTGGGGAAGATCTTCTCCTGGGAAATTCATAATCAATTCTTTATTAAATTCACTGACCGTCTCATCAAATGTGGTTTGGTTTAACCATAACGGAGAGCCCTCTTCGTCAGACTGATAAATTGGATCAAAAACCCTACCCCGAAGCGCCAAGGCAGGGTCCCTGAATGTTTCAGAAACGTGTTCACCGTAGAAATCGTACACAGGGACAACAAAACGCAACATGTTTTTTTCAAACCAATAGAAGGGATCCACATACCCCACATGATCCAAAATAAGCCTTTCAGCTGTTTTTCTTGTGGCAGATCTCGCCTTATCAATGACGCGCGACCCCAAAGCCAGTTGCTGCAACCGCGGAATGGCCGCATGCAACTCGGGGTGAGAACCCATCATGTAGAACATCCGACCGCGCTCCAAAGCGTTCCTTACCTCAACCGCCAACGAATAATTCGCAACGAATGGTTTTACCAAGTTCCCTCGAGGGAAAACCGCATCCCCAACTTTCTGCGTGGACCCTTCTTCTGAGAAATAAATTCGGTAAAAATCCTCCGATGTTGTCCACTCCACCCGTTCATGAGGAACCAACGATTCGATTCCATCAGAATAAAAGTCTGATTCCCAAAATATGGCCATTACCATTCCTCGTAGAATCTTTTCCGATATTTTCGTATCGCGAGGAGTTAATACAAGAGAGTATTTCGGAATAACGATATCAACATCACCACCTTTTCCCTTAATCATTTCAAGAACCTCAGGCGGAATTATCGCCTTTCCTAGCCCAACGTCACTTAAATCTTCTTTATAAGACAACATAACAGGATAACCAAGTTGTTGACGATAAAAACGGGCAACTTCCGCAAGAACAGAATCGTCCTCCATCATCGTGTCAACACGATGACGAAACTCCGGAGGGGCATCAGATACCCACAGATAGGACGATCCATTCAATAGGATCATCTCTTCAATAGAAAATACGTGGGGGACCCCTGCTGGAACAGGCTTCTCATCTGTATCAATCGCATCAAAAAGAATCGCAACGAGCTTGGTAAAATTTTGGCGCCTCAGCCATTTGGGTTGACTTCTCCCGTTTTGGCCTATACTGAGCAAATCTCGAACGCGTTCTGTGTGTAAAACAGCTTTCAATCTGTCTCTTTCTTCTTTTGAAAGATATTCCGAATAACGGCCTTCAAATACCTCATCAAACTTCCCAACCTTTTCGGGAAACGGCAGATTGTGTTCTCCACAGGCATAAACGCCTTGGAGATAACCAATGATGTAGAAGAACCGATGGACAAGGGGACTTCCTTCAACAAATTCTTTTTTCATCGGTCTTTGAAGAATATTTTCGAGTAAATACGCGGTAAATTTCGGGAAACGGTTACGGTCCCCATCTTTCTTATCGCCAAAAATTCCGATCAATTCGTATTCAACAAGCGCCGAATACAAATATGGAAGCAATTGCTCTTTATTGGGATCTTTTGTCTTTAAAATAAGTTTTTCAATTTGCTCGTTTGAAATGGAATTGACCTTATTTACCACAGCCGGCCCAATTAATCTACGAAGGGAATCTTGCGCTTGTGCTCTGTTCTTTAATAATGCCGGAGGAAATCCAAATACATAATCTCCCACAGCCACGCGATCCTTGGAAACAGCAACACTTTCTTGAGTTTCAATTTTCTTAAACCCATGTGAGGTTTGACTAACAAAAATGGGTAACCTTTGATCATTTCGAAGGGAAGACAATAACAGTTGAAGTTCCTCATCTTCTTCAACCGCCTCCTCCACCAAACCCTCATGTGCATCAAGTGTCTTTTCCGGTTCCCACCACTCAAAATATTCTCGCGTCGAATGTTGGCGAGCGGATGCTGGCTCAGATGCAGCCTTAAGGTTGAATGCATATATATTCACAAGATTACCAATGACGATATCGCACAGCTTTTTAAAATTCTCAGGTTCAATCCATCGGGGTTGGCGGGTTCGAGGATCCACATCCAAGATCTTTCGTATTTCGCTTCTTTCGAATATTTCTTTGATGGCGTTTCGCTCGACAACGGGAATATATGGGTTATAACCGTCTTCAAATTCTTTTTCAAATCCTTCCGGGTGAGTTAAGTCATGGTAATTCATGGAAAAGACCCCTTGCATATAATCAATGGCATAATAGACCCTGTGCTCAAGGGGATTCCTCTTCTCAAAATTCTCTGATTGGGGTCGTCCAACGATCTCTCCAATTAATGCGGCGGTATAGTCCGGATAAGGATTGACATCCCATCCTCCTTCCTCTCGAAAATACCGGATCAGATCATTCCGCGAAGCACCTATCTGTGCTTGTTTGACGAGGAGCTGATGGAGGGGTTGAGGTGGATTAAATGAAATCTTCATTATTTGTTCTTCTGTGAACCCATTTCTTTTGACAACCGCCGCAAGACCGGTTAGGTCCCGAAGATTTGATAGGACATCATGCTTGCTTGCCATTTTTTCTTCTGACATCATGAATAAGAAATCCCCCACTACCAAATCTCCTCCCAATTGATCAACATACTGTTCAGTGAAGATTCTCGATTGGAAATTTTCTGTTTTATGAATTAAAAAGATGGGGGGTCTCCCATCGTTTTGAAGGGTGACCAACATGCGTTGCAGTTCTTCATCTTCCTGAACCACCTCTTCCACCCAGCCCTCTATCTCGGGTAGACCCGATTTCTCCTCGTACCATTGAAAATAATCCTGTTGCTCATCGCTGGCCATCCCGAAGACACTTCCCTCCTTCCCTTGCAAAGCGTCCCAATTGCGCATTTTGTGGGAGACAGCAGAATACAGGCCACCCGCCAAAATAAAGGGCACCAACCACCAAGAATTCAAGAGAAGCGCCGGGATATAACCGATAAATGAAACACCAATGAAGAAAAGGATATCGCGGCGGATACCTTTGCGGAGGGCTTTCCAGTCGGGGGGTTGGGCTTCTTCTTTCACCACAATATGGGTTTTCCCGCGGTGGACGATTTTTTCTGGGGCGTAGTCTTCCTCTTTTTCTTTGGGAACGGATTTGTAGACCTCGGGATGGGTGTGGTGGGAGGCGTACCAATAAATCATGATGGGGAAGACAACGACAACCAGAGCCAGAGATAAAGAAAATGCGAGCAAACCGTCGAAAAAGAGGAATGGTAACACCATCACTCCACCCAGGACAGCGACATGATGGAAAAAACTGGTTACGGCCGGTGCCACGGCAAGGGCCACAATCTCAAAATCCCATTTCCGCTTCTCAAGGAAATACCGAATAATGGCACCAACCAAACCCTTGTTGGTGGCCATACCAAAACCAGGGACTTGGGGAAGATCTTCTCCTGGGAAATTCATAATTAATTCTTTATTGAATTCTTGGACAACTTCATCAAATACTTTTTGGCTTATCCATGATGGGCTGCGGGTTGGGGTAGCGGAATAGAGGGGCTCAAAAATGCCTTGATGAACCGTTAAGGCCCTGTCAAAAATGGGACGGAAATTTTCACGCGCGTACAAATCGTACCACGCTTGTGTAAATACTTGGGTATCCGTAAATCGGTAGAAAGGATCCGCAAAAGCCACGTGGTCCAAAATCAATTGTTTTGCGGTTTCTCTCGTGTAAGGCGCTGGTTCATCAAAGGTTCGGGAATCCAAGGCCAATTTTTGTAACCGCGGAATCGCAGGGCGCAATTCGGGATGCGTGGCCAACATAAAAAACTTCCGGCCGGTTACAAGGGCCTTTTGCACCGCGACGGCCAACAGATAATTGTTCCCCATTTGCCTGCTTGGGGAGATCCGGTGAGGGACCAAGGTGTCAAACTCGTCTTCATAAAAAGGAGAATTGACAAAAACAATTTGAACAGCAGCCTCGAGTAACCGATCCGCTAGCCTTTCATCGTGCGGTGGGATAACAATGACGTATCCAAGAGGGACTTTTCCAGCTCCATCCATAACATCATCCCGAAAATCCTCTGCATTTTCCAAAGAAACCTTGTGCAGCTCCACTTTGGTAACTTTTTCACTATAAGCCATTGGGATGGGAGACCGAACAAATTCTCCCAGTCGTGAAATAACGGGATCGTCCTTAAATAGTCTCTCAACATGGGACCGCATATCGGCCGAAGGAACATTTAACCATCGATACATATTCTCGTTTCCATGAGAATCCGGAGTCGGCTGATAGGCGGCAACCGATTCGGGCCCTGTTATTTCGTCGCTTGTGACAACCGGTATGGAGAGAATCGGATGGAGCAATCGATATTGACCGGGATCGGTCCATACGGGTTGACCGGTTCGAGCATCTCTTTCAAAGAATTCCCCGACGTGCTTATTAATATGAGTTCGTATAGTTTCTCTTTCTTCATCCGGGATATAACGAGCATAGGCGGTTTCAAATTCTGTTGAAAAATTACCGTTGTGATCCAATTTGTGCGCTTCCAACGCAAAGGTTCCCTGGAGGTAATCCGTAATGTAACAAAAACGGTGCTCCATCGGGCTCAGCTTCCCAAATTCCGATGATCGGGGTCTCTGGATAAGGAGTCCCAACAAATAATGGGTAAAGTTGGGATAGCGGTTTCTATCCCCATCTTTGTCTTCGCCAAAAATGCGTAACAACTCATATTGAAAAACCGCCCTTTCCACCAGAGGAATCAACCTGGCCACCTGAGGTTCGGCAATCGGTATTTCCAGTTTCTCCTTTTGTTCGTTTGTGAGGGAATTGAGTTTGGTCACCGCCGCCAAACCAATCTGGTCACGAAGGACATGGTGCGTCACCATCTTATTCTTCAACGCCCGTTGGTCCAAGGCGATCACAACATCTCCCTCCACAAGGCGACCCGATGAGGCCTCAAGAATAAGGGGATCCTCAGCAACCATAAAGTTGCTCTCGGTTGGTTGAACAACCAGAAGAGGGGGCCCCCCCTCATTCCTCAGCTTGACCAACAACCGTTGGATTTCCTCATCCTCTTGAACCACTTCCTCAACCCAACCCTTGTGAGGTTCAGGGGCCTCGGCCGGATTCCACCATTCAAAATATTCTTCCTCACTCTCATCCGATTCAAGAACAACTTCTGGTGTCATTTGATCGCTGGTAATAACGGCCTGAAAAAGAATCGTGACAAGCATGGCGTAATTTTGGGGCTCAACCCATCTCGGTTGTCTTGTTGCAGGATCGATATCCATCAATTTTTTGAGAGACTTAAGTTGAAAATAAGCTCTCATCGTCTCTCTTGTCTTAAGAGGGATATAAGGTGAATAGAGATCTTCAAACTCGCGTGCAAAATCTTGAGGAAAATCGAGGCCATGTTGTTGTAAAGAAAAGACTCCTTGAAGATAAGCCGTGATGTAATTAAAACGATGTTCAATTGATTCTTTGTTCTTAAATTCTGGTTTTTGAGGTTCTTGGCTCAACTTTCCCAATAAATAATTGGAAAATTGGGGATAGCGGTTTTTCTCGCCATCTTTATCTTCTCCAAATATTCTAAAGAGCTCATATTGATAAACAGAAGACTCCATGAGATCGATCAACGGAATTGCTTGGGGATTGGGATCCGGTATTTTGACTGCTTTGGCTTGTCCCAGGGTTATTGAATGGATTTTTTTAACCACAGCCGGCCCAATGACATCTCGAAAGACATTTTGGGCATGGGCCTGACTCGTCAATGAGCGTTTGTCCAAGGAAAAAACATAATCCCCTATTGCAAGGCGACCATCTGATATATCGACAGAACGTTGATCCCAAACTTCAAAGAATGAATTCTCTTGTGCATGAACATGAACAAAAGGATTCCTTTCTCCATTCTTAAGTTTGGACATCAAACGCTGGAGTTCCTTATCCTCCTGAACCGCCCCGTTAATCCATTCTTTGTGGGATGGTGAATATTTATCAGGAAAATACCACTCAAATATTTTCGAGCCCCCAGTGGCCATCCCGAGGACACCCCCTTCCTTTGCTTGCAAAACATCCCAATTGCGCATTTTGTGGGAGACGGCGGAATACAGGCCACCCGCCAGAATGAAGGGCAAAAGCCACCATGAATTCAGGAGAAGCGCCGGGATATAACCGATAAATGAGACACCAAGGAAGAAAAGGATATCGCGGCGGATGCCTTTGCGGAGGGCTTTCCAGTCGGGGGGTTGGGCTTCTTCTTTCACCACAATATGGGTTTTCCCGCGATGGACGATTTTTTCTGGGGCGTAGTCTTCCTCTTTTTCTTTGGGAACGGATTTGTAGACCTCGGGATGGGTGTGGTGGGAGGCGTACCAATAAATCATGATGGGAAAGACAACGAGAACCAGAGCCAGAGATAAAGAAAATGCGAGCAAACCGTCGAAAAAGAGGAATGGTAACACCATCACCCCACCCAGAACAGCGACATGATGGAAAAAACTGGTTACGGCCGGTGCCACGGCAAGGGCCACAACCTCAAAATCCCATTTCCGCTTCTCAAGGAAATACCGATTAATGGCACCAACCAAACCCTTGTTGGTGGCCATGCCAAATCCTCGGACTTGGGGAAGGTCATCATCTCCCCCTGGAAAATTCGTAATTAATTCTTTATTAAATTTACCAACCGTCTTATCGAATGTGGTTTGGTCAAGCCACACGGGATGTCCACTTTTGTCCCTCTTCCTCATCGGGGCAAATACCAATTCACGAATAACCATTGCCGTGTCCCTTAAAGGTTCGGCGAGACGATCGGAATAGAATTCATACACAGGGACAGCAAGGTGTCCCAAGGTTCCCAATGAGAGCTGTAAGGGATCTGCCAAACCCACAACGTCCAGGATAAATTGTCTTGCTGTTCGTCTTGTATTGGTTCCGGGATCATCAAATGCCTTGTATTCCAGTTCTAATTTCTGCAACCGCGGAATGGCGGAAACCATATTTTTATCACTCCCTACCATGGTGATGATTTGGTTTGCTACCAACGCCTTATGTACGGCAACGGCCAATGAATGATTCGGTACAAAGGGCCTTCTCTGTTTTTGCGGAGGAGAAATAAAATTCCCTGATGAGGGCAATGTCCCCTCTCGAGATGGGAACAAATTGGCAAATTCATCTGATGATTTCCACTGTGCTGTTTCTGGAGGAATCAGCGTTTCAAATCCTTTATGATAAAAGCGAGATTGCTGAAAAATTATTTCGACAATGATAGCCAATGTTCTTTCGGATAACCTATCATCGCGTGGTGTTAATACAACGCTATAAATTGGCATTTCTTTGGCCTTCCCACCTGTAACCAAATTTAGACGTTCAAATTCTTCTTCACTCACCCTAATCCGACCCCTCGCAACTTCCACCGTACCTGGGAGATAAGCCAAGAAAACAGGATAACCCAATTGTAGACGATGAGTAATTAATACCTGTTTCATAACAGGATCATTCTCTAATAACTGCCCAACCCGTTCCTTAAACTCGGGGGAAACATCGGTTATCCACTGATAATTGGGCTGATCAAAAACGTTTTCAATTTTCGGTGGTTCCGACTTGGAGGCAAGTTGTGCGGAAGTTTCTTGAT
The DNA here is from genome assembly GCA_002176905.1 of bacterium F11. The sequence goes on from MSYE01000248.1 coordinate 10,561, forward strand.
CACCTGCGACAGCAGCCCCAAGAAAAAGCGTAACAAGATGAGTATAGATTCTCGTTTGGAGCCATCTGGGTTGTCTATTCGTTTCATCCACGCTAAGTAAATAATCGACATTCGCGGCTTTGATAGCCTTCTTCATCAATTCTCTTTCATCTTGGGGGATATAATCACCATAACGATGCTCAAAGGTCTCCTCGAAATTCTCATAACCTTGAGGAAAATCAAGGTTGTTCTGTTGAAAAGCATAAACTCCCTCTAGGTAACCAACAATGTAATTCAACCTATGCACAACCGGTGAACTTCTTACAAAATCCCCTGTTTGGGGCCGTTGAAGAATCTGGTCCAATAAATATTGGGAAAAGTTTGGATATTGGTTATTTTCCCCAATTTTTCCTTCCCCAAATATTCTAATGAGCTCATAACGATCAAGAGCGGAATCTAAGAGAGAAACCAATGGAGCAACATAGGGATGCCTGATTCCCAGCTTGCGATTCTCCATTTGTTCATAGGTAATCGAATACCTTCTTTTCACAACAGCCGGACCGATGAGTTGGCGCAGACATTGATGTATACCCGCCTTACTCTTTAAGTCATTTTCGGATAGATTAAAAGTGTAATCACCCAACTCAAGCCGACCCTGTGAAAAAGCGACAACCCCTTCATCCTCAGCTCTCAGTAATCTGCTATCTTCAGGTTCAACAATAAAACGTGGTTTTCTCTCCCCATTCCTGACCATAACCAACAACCGCTGGAGTTCTTCATCTTCTTCAACCACTTCCTCAACCCAACCTTTATAAGGTTCAGGCACATTATCAGGATTCGACCACTCAAAGAATTCTTCTTCACTCTCATCAGACGCAAGAACACTCTCCGGTGTCATTTGGTCGCTGGTAATAACGGCTTGAAAAAGAATCGTAATGAGCATCGCGTAATTTTTGGGCTCAACCCATCTCGGTTGCTGTGTTGCAGGGTTCATCTCCAATAATCTTCTGAGAGACCTAAGTTGAAAGGTAGCTTTCATCGTCAGTCTTTCCTTAAGAGGGATGTACGGAGAATAGAGATCTTCAAACTCACTATCAAAACCTTGAGGAAAATCGAGGTCATGCTGCTGAAAAGCAAAAATCCCTTGCAGATAAGCCGTGATGTAACAGAAACGGTGTTCGATTGGTTTTCTGTACTTAAAATCCGGATTTCTGGGGACTTGGCGTATCAATTCAAGTAAATAATCAGAAAAATGGGGATAGCGGTTCTGACCCTCGTCTTTATCCTCCCCAAATATTCTTAGGAGTTCATATTGAATAACAGAGGAATACAAAAGGGTGGTCAAAGGAACCACAACGGGATTGGGATCTTTCATTTCCAGGCTTTCGGTTTGTTCACTGGTAATCGTATGTGTTTTGTTCACCACAGCAGCCCCAATGATATTGCGAAGGCCAATATAGGTATCAACCTGACTCGTTATTATTTCCTGGTTCAATGCAACAACATAATCGCCTTCTTTAAGGCGACCCCTTGACCCCTCGACAAGCTGGGGAGTATCAGCCACAAAATAGGTGTTTTCATGGGGTTGAACAATAAAAATCGGATTCCTTCCGTCATTCTTCAACTTGAGTAACAACCGTTGCAGTTCCCCATCCTCTTCAATCACTTCCTCAACCCACCCCTTGTGCGGTTCGGGAACTTTGTTCGCATCCCACCATTCATAAAATTCTGGTTCAGGGGTGGCCATCCCCAGGATTCCGCCCTTTTCCAAGACGCTCTTGTTTTTGGCGCGGTGGATGAGGCTTGAGACAAACCAACCAAGGACAATGGCGATAAGGAACATCCCTCTTCCAAGAATAACCGAAAGGAGAAAACCCAAGGGGGTTGAAACAAGGAGGAAATAAAAGATCTCCACCGTGGCGCGCCCGCGGAGTTCATCCAAATCTTCCGGTTCGGCGAATTCGGTTTCAATAAGCCCAGTGACCGGAACAGGCACCTTATGCACCCGCGGATGGATTCGGTCCGAGGAATAGTGACGCCGGCTCCACCACGCTCCGATAAGAGAGAAGAAAAAGGAGACACCAAAACCAAAGTTTGTTGGCCCAAAGATAATAACAGGAAGGAACATGGGGAGGCCAATGAGAAAAGCATGGAAATAGGCATTGGACATAAACGGCACCCGTCCCACCGCCAGGTCTTCCACCTCATGTCCTTCCTCAATTAACGAATTGAAATAGTCACCCAACCAACCACCGGTGGCCATACCGAACATTGCGCCATCTTCTTCTGCTCCCGGTGGAGGCCACCATCCTTGAAAATTCGCTTCTAAGGCCCCAAAAATTTCAAGGACTCCTTGTTCAAAGTTGTTTTGATCCATCCAATTTCGTTGACTTGTTCCTTCATGCAACACACCCAAGAGATCTTCCACGTGGTCTTCAAATATTTCATCAACTCTTTCAATCCCCATCTTGTCCCACAAACTCTCATAATGACGAATCATATCTGCCTGAAGTGACAATTGGGCTGGTCTCACCATCCCTTGGGGAATGATGTAAAGGGTTGAAAAATAAGACAATTTGTCCAGAAGATACTGGAATGCGAAATCCCTAGGATAGGGCCGCAAAGGAGTCGAATGAAGAGCCAGTTCCTGAAGCCGCAAAAGAAGCGGATGATGATCAGGGACCACCTCCAACATTGCCATGGTTTCAGCCGTAATGAGCGCATTATAAAGCCGACGGGCATAATCCAAATACCCAGGTTGGCGATCCCATCTTTCCAGAAAATAATCCAATTCATATGAAAACCCGGATAATTCCAAATAACGGAAGCAAGCCATTTCCTTCAAAACACGGTCGGCAACCCTGTCAACGTTCCTCGGAATCACAACATAGGCATGACCATATTTGAGGTCGGTGCGGGAAACTTTCAATTGGGTGGCTAACATTGCTGCAGATTCATACTCATGGACAATGAATGTCTGGACCTCTCGGATGGTCTCTGAGTAGACAAAGGTGATGGGCCCATCTCGGATGAGATAATTCGGATGGAATTCTTCAACGTCAGGATCCATTTTAAGTTCGTTTTCAACCCGTTCCAGAAAATCCATGGGAGGGGTGTTCAGCCATTGATAGTGGGACTGTGGTGGGGGTGTGGATCCGGAATCATCAACTATTTTAATTTTATGGATGGCTGTTGTAGCCTCCCCAGTAAGGGCATTGCTCGCGAGCCGGTTAACAAAGTTATGGAATTGCAAAAAATTGTTGTACCCAATCCAGTTTGGTCGTCCATCTTGGGGAGAAATCGATAAGAAACTGGCAATAGCAAGATCACTATTATCTTGAAATCCCTGTTTAATGAGATTTCTTACCTCCGTTGGGAGAGTAAGAGTATACCAACTGTCCAGATTTTCCTCTGCATCATCCGGGAGATCAAGATTGCACTGCTCAAACGCATAGATTCTCAAAAAATAATCATAAGCATAAGCCAGCGCCATTCCCTCTTCGTCCCCCTCCTCTATTCTCATTCGACGATAAGCCAGAGGGGATTCCTGTATTTCCCCAACAGATTGGCGATAAGGATGATTTCGTGGTGTTCGGGCTTGGCTGAAAAAGCGGAGCGCCTCAATATCCATCAAAAGGTTAAAAAAGTGTTCCCTGTCTTTTTCATGATCTCTTCCGATTCCAGGGAAAATCAATCTTTGTTTATCTTCTTCCGATATTTGATATCGCTGCATCAGCACCATGTGTTCAACAAACTTTTTTATGTTGGCCAAAGTGGAGTCCAGATCGGAAAAAGCCGTTGATGCCAACCGAATAAGAAAATCGCCTCCCGTTAGTCCTTCGGGCAACTGGCGCAGATCATCCGCATTAGAAAGGCGCAAATAGTCGTTTTCATTTAAATGACGGTAATCAACCTTGATTCGATTTCCCAATCCCTGGATATGCTGAAGTAACAAAACAAGCTCTTGATCATCTTTAACCATCTCCAAAAGAGATTCCTGATCCGCGTCGACAATGGAGTCATCAAATAACAACAAAGCCTGATCATCGTCTCTTCCCCACAAGACCCGGTACACCGTGTATTCGACTTGCTCAACCATGGATTTAAATATTTTCGGATCCAGCCACCCTGGTCTGTCGTTCTCATCCATAACCAACCCAGCAGCCAATTCGTCATCATGCAACACACCTTTCAAGTTTGCTCGTTCCTCTTCATTTGGGATGAGGGTCACATAATGTTTCTCAAGAACCGCCTCATAATTTTCGGGGATATCCAACTCCGCGTTTTTTAAGGCCATAATACCCTGGAGATGGTCCATCACGTATTTTCGGCGAAGGGCAGCTGGGTCGAGCGTAAGAAGATGGGCCATGCGACTTTCTTTCACCACAAGAGCTGTTTCATGGGAAACAAAGTCCGGAAAAATCAATTCCTCATCAGACGGCCATTGCCCGTAAAAGTGAAGTCGCTCAAGCTTTAAAAGAGCTTGCCACATCTCCATATAGGCGGGCTCTTCTCTATTATCAATGTGAACAACCTTTGCGAGGTCGTTCATTGTTGCAGCCGTGACTTTTTTGTATTTGACAAAAGCCAAGTTTCCGATCATGCGGACAAGGTTTTTCTCAATCGAACCCGGATCCGTCAATGTCTCCTTGGAAAAATAAACGAATTTGGCTCTTTTGGGGAGTCCCAATGGATGTGTTAAATGAAAAACGGTTTCATCATAATGGACCCAGCCTTCTCCTTCTTCCCTTATCTCAAACAACAACGAATCGACATCGTCTGTAACATAACGGATTAATTCTTGAAGCTCTTTGTTGTCCTCAATGACCCTGACAACCCGTTCGTGTTCTTCTTTTGAAGGAACCTCCCCCCACCATCGAAAACCCGGATCCTCCACATTGGCAATACCAAGAATCCCCCCCTTCTTCAACGCCCGTTTGTTTGTTGAACGGTGACGGAGGCTTGAAGCAACCCAGCCAGCGAGAATTGCGAGGAGAAACATCCCTCTTCCAAAGGTGGCGGCCAATGGATACCCCAGGATAGTCGTCACAAGGAGAAAAATACTGATCTCAATAATGGCCCGTTTGCGAAGCTCTTTGAACTCGTCTGAACCAGAATCTTTGGTTTGAATATCCTTTTCTTCATCTTTTGGATCCAACACTTCATGAACCTGGGGATGGGTTCTTTCAGAGGCATAAGCACGTTCACTTCGCCACGCCGCGATAAGGGAAAATACAAAAGAGATAAGAAATGAGATATGTGAAGGGCCCAGAACGAGAATGGGAACAAACATCCATCCCCCAATCCACAGCGCATGAAAAAAAGCATTGGACACCCACGGCACCCGCCCAACAGCCAGGTCTTCTATCTCGTGCCCTTCTTTAATCAAGGAATTGAAATATCTTCCAACCAAACCATCGGTGGCCATGCCCAGATGGGCGTGGGGTTTGAGGGGATCAGGGAAGTGTTGGGTGAGAAGATTTTCAAGGGTGGCCACGGCCACCTCAAAATCATCCGGGTTGGTCCAGATGTTAAGATAACTGCCAGGCATTTGTTCCAGCAAAGAGGCAACCTCAGAGATAAAGAACACCTGCACCTTCATGTTGTTTTTTTCATCAAACAAAAACGTGGCATGATCAATAAAAGCCTGGGCCATCTCTTGGTAGCGATGGGGATCAACGTTGGTGGCCTGTGTATAAAACAGGGGAGAGGCTAGGAGAACATTTCGAACATTTTCTTGGAGGGCATTTGAGGTGGAACAGATAAAGTTGGCTGTTTCGTTTTCCATAAAGGAGAAGTAAGCTTCTTCCCATTTTTCTTCTGATAAAAGAAGAGCCGAAATCTCAAAATTGACCATGGCCTCATACATGGTTCGGGCTTGTTCGTGAAGGGTATCCGGAAGGGTGGTTTCCCCAAGAAAGGATTCAAACGATCGCGGAATTAATCCGATTTCGATTAAAGCTATGCACGCCACCACACGCAAAAGCTCATGCGGTGTTATCTCTCTTGGGGGAAGGAGAATCACATACCGCCCCACTGGGATATCGGCCAGCCCATATTTCTCCTCCAACAATTCGGCATCAGCGGAATCCTCAACAAAGACCGCTTGAACTTCTGTCAAACGGCTTGTTTGAATCAAAGCAATGGAGTCGATGTCCTTCAAATATTCAGAAAAGAGACTTCGGATGCTGGCGTTGGTTCGAACGGTTTCTTCCACATTCTTTTGGAGCCATCTGGATACAATGGTAACCCACGTAAAATAGGGCGACCCATTGGTGGCCACGCCAAGGATTCCTCCCTTTTCCAACACGCTTTTGTTCTTTGAACGGTGGATGAGGCTGGAAACAACCCAACCCAGAAGGATGGCGTGGAGAAACAAACCTGTTCCGAACATGCCGGATAAGGGATACCCCACCAAAGCAGAGACAAGAAGAAAAAATCCTATCTCCCAGTTGGCACGCCGGCGAAGTTCTTTGAACTCCTCGGAACCAGATTCGCGCCTGCCACTGTATCCTGATTCCGCATCTTCAACATAATGAACCTCGGGATGGGTTCTCTCAGACGCATAGGCACGGCGGCTTCGCCAGGCAGCGATAAGGGAAAAGACAAAGGAAATAAGAAAGGAGATATTGGAAGGGCCTAGAACGAGAATGGGGATAAACATCCATCCCCCAATCCACAACGCATGAAAGAAGGCGTTCGACACCCACGGCGCCACCTCAACCGCAACGTGCTCGACTCCCTCCTCCTTGATCTTCGCATCAAAGTAAGAACCCAACCACCCACCCGTGGCCATCCCGGAAAATCCTTTGGGTGGATACCATCCCCCATCATGGAAATCGGCACCGACTCTTTCCCGAAGTTCTTTTACGGCTTTACCAAATTTTTCCGGAGAACCCCATTCCGTTGGCACAGCCTCGCTCGCATCGAGAGAAAGATTTTGATAGATGTGCGTTGCATGGTCACCGGCCCTTTTTGCCGCCGCCTTTCCCAATTCCTTTTTGTAATGACCAACAAATCGAACCAGTTTCGGTAGGATTACAGTCCCTTCTAAAGCGAGAGGAGCGAGAAAACTGTAATACGCCAAGTCAAGAAAAAATTGCCGGCCCTGTTCCCGATTGGAAAGTCCCTGTTGACCCTGTCTTTTTCCAAACCAATCATCAACGAGAATTATTACCGCGGGATGCAACCGAGGATCCTGCACAAAAAATCTGATAACGTCAAAATCGATCATGGCCTCATAGAACTGTCTCGCCTCCTCCCGATAATCCACGGGGAGATCACACCGAAGGAAGAAGGGTTCAAACGCACGGGGATTTTTCTTATTTTGTTCCATGGATGCAACGGAGCCAACAGCCCTAATTATTTCTGGTGGCTCCACAAACCGCGGAGGCAAGAGAATAATGTAACGCTTGGTGGGGAGTCTTTCTCTCCCTATCATCCTTGGCAACAAAGAGGCCTCTTCCTCAGAATGCAAATAAACAGATCGAACCTCTTTGACACCTGGCGCTGATACCAAAAGAATGGGTTCGCTGAGGCGAATGTGGTTATCCAATAATATCCGAACCGATTCCTCTGTGGCCAACGCCTCTTCAACGGAATTACGAAGATCGGCTGAAGGATTGGTCCCCTCCCATATAAATTTGAAACCTTTATTCGATGTTCCTGCCTGTTCTCCTTCGGGGTCCATTTCCGTTACAATGGTAATGATTTTTCTCGCCACATATTCCATTAAATCGTAAACATGTTGCGGGTCGAACCAAAAGGGTTCCTGATCTTTATCGGGATTTCTCAACAAAGCCATTTCAATATTTTTATCGTTAAATATTTCTTTTAATTTCCTTTTTTGATTCGTTGATAGATTCTGGTAGAGGTCATCTAACTCCTCTTCAAGATCGGTTGACATGGGGATCCCAAAATGTCGAAAAGCAAATATTCCCCTCAGATAATTCAGAAAATAACCAAACCCAAGGGTAAACGGGTCATCCGCCTGAACGGACTGGGAATTTCTCATCTCGCTGGTGATACGAGCAAAATATCGTTTTGCCAAGCGCTCAAAGGCCGATTGGTTTCTTTCTTTGTTTTCCCCAAAAAATCTCCCTAGCTCGCATTCAAAAAGCGTTGTAACAAGAATTGAGTAAAACCGATAATTTGGATGGGCGGGATTGGAATTTTTCGCTTTATAAAACTGCTCTGGAGTTATATTGCCGTTCACATACATGCCAATCTTTTCAACGGAATTCTGAAGCGAGGAGAGGATATCCTCACTTTGACCAAAGATCTCTTCTGAGAGACTGATGATAAAGTCTCCAGGATTCAGTGTGCTATCCGACGCATCTCCCAAGATATGGTCCACCCTGGAAATATAATCTGTCTCACTCGGATATTGTAAATAAGGAACAAATCCTTTCTCTCTTAAATAAGACAGCAATACTTGTATATCAGGATCGCCATCAACGGCCAATCTTATTTTGGTATTAACCTCATCATCGCCTGACCCGAACCACCGAAAATACGGATTGACTCCAATGGGCGTACCCAAGATGCCGCCTTTGCGCAGCACGCTTTTGTTTTTTCGGTAGTGACGGTAGCTTGAAACAACCCACCCAGCGAAAATGGCCAGAAGAAACAAACCACGCCCATAGAAATAGGTCAGCCCGTATCCTCCCAAAGCGGTCACAAAGAGAAAGAATCCGATTTCCCAATTGGCCCGCCGGCGGAGTTCTTTGAATTCGTTGGCACCCGATTGTTTCCTCCCGCTGTAGCCTGAATAAGCATCTTCAACATAATGAACCTCGGGATGGGTTCTATCGGACGCATAGGCACGGCGGCTTCGCCAGGCAGCGATAAGGGAAAAGACAAAGGAAATAAGAAAGGAGATATTGGAAGGGCCTAGAACGAGAATGGGGATAAACATCCATCCCCCAATCCACAACGCATGAAAGAGGGCGTTCGACACCCACGGCGCCACGCGCAGGGCCACGTGTTCGATTCCTTTCTCCTGAATCTTGGAATCGAAATACGCCCCCAACTTTCCGCCGGTGGACACCCCAAGAGCCCCGGGAGGGATGTTGGGTCCTGGGAATTTGGCTCTTATCGCCTTATCAATGTACAAAACTGTGTCTTCAAAATTCTTTTGGTTCATCCAATTGGGAACCCCACTTTCATCCAATTCGAGCAGAAAGGAATAAACCTCCTCTGTTATTTTTTCAACTTCGATCATCCCTTGTCTTCCCAAATGGGGTTCATAATTTCGAAATATGGCTTCCATAACAGATCTGTCTTTTGCTCTTAAAAAAAGCTGACCACGAAAGAAAGAGATATGTTCCCAAATCATATAGCGAGCAATCTCACTTGAAGGGACACCAACAAAATTCTTAGGGCGAACAAATTCATCAAGAACCAACCCGAGTGCCGGATGCAATTGATCATCTTGGACCAATAGTTTGACCGCGCCGTAGCTGATACACGAGGAGAGAAGATTTCTTGCTTCCCCCTGATGCCCTTTTAATCTTTTGCTGTTGTAAAGGAGGTTTGGATTAAAAGGAATTGGGGTATTGGCGCGAAAAGCAAGAGCGCCTAACCCTATCACCAATTCGATTTGCCTTAGTTTTTTAAGGGGAGGAAAAATAACAACATATTGACCAAAAGGAGATGTTGGGAGACCATACTCTACTTGAGTTTCAAGAGCCTCAAAGGTGTCGTCATAGAATTCAACGGTCACATCTTCCCCTTTATTTGAATAGATAAATTGGAGGGGAACCACGTTGGCCAAATGGTGCACAACGAGCCGTTTCAACACCGGGTTCTTCATCCGATTGTCAATTTCCACACGAACATCGTCGGGAACATCCGTAATCCATCTAAATAATGGTACATCGGTTTTTTGAGAAAGCATTTCAGCTGAGATAGCAAGGCCGGTTCCGGTTTCTCCTGCCCCTTCCCAAGCCGCATCAAAAATGGGCCTAGCAATTTGTTGGGTTAGGGATTTCATTGATGCGGGTTTGAGCCATGCCGGTTTGCCGCTTGGTTCCAATTCCACAAGGGATTTAAAAGAAGGTTGCTCAATGGCTTCTCTTATTTGTTTCCGTTCCTCCGCTGGAATAAACTCATATTGTTCCTCAAATTTATCAGGAAAGTCGTCGGGGTAAGGTAGCTCAAATTCCCTAAAAGCATGAACGCCACTTAAATATTGACAGGCATAGTAAAATTGAGCTTGGTTTGGTCCCAGTTCGGAGAGCGTTGCGGCAATATCGTTATTGAGAAATCGCTTGCGATGGTTTTCAATGAGCCGTGAGTATTTTTGTTTCTTCCCTTTTTTCTCTTCTCCAAAAAATCGAAGTTGTTCGTAGACCTGGAGTGTCTTCCACAACGCATCGTGATAGACCACCGCAGGAGAGGAGAAAATATCCTCATTCAGATCGGCCAAATCTTTTGTGGAAAATCCCCTTCTCCTTTGAACCGCCATGTCGCCAATAAGATCAATAAGGAGCGATTCGGTTCGGTGTTGATCGGTTAAGGAATTGGGAGAAAAGAAAATGACGATATCGTGGGCCTCAAGGTCCGCAAATTCTGCTTGGAGTTCGCTTGTCCCATCAAGATGGAAAGCCGCGTTCCTTTCAACTGAGGCATCAAAAACAAGAGGTCTCCCCTTGTCTTTGACAAACCGAATTAATTCTTGAAGTTCCTCATTTATATCAATGGTTTCTTTGATCAGGGATCCCACATCAGGTGAGGGCTCCGAACGCCAAACATAATCGGGTTCATAGGGATCTGTAAAGGGAGTGTGTTCAAATCCAGGTGTGTTCATGATGCCCAGGATATCGGGATACTCCCCATAGAGGATTCTCCAATTTCTTATACCGTGCGACAGTGTCGCCGCTAGCCAACCAATTCCAATGGTGAGAAGCAACGACCAAGGCCCAAGAACATCCATTAGGGGATATTCAAATAAGAGAGACGCAGCAACATAAAATAAGTTATCCGTGCCGCCTCGCTCCCTTAACTTCTCCAAATCATAATTGTGGGCTTTCCTAAGTTCATAGGAGTCTGTTCCGAAACCACTCACTTGATACACACTGGGATGGGCCAACCGGGATCCATACCAGAATGTGCTAATAAGAAATCCAATAAAGGTGAGAAAAAGTGATGAAAGGGTACTGATGGTGCCCAATTCCAAAAAGAAGAAGGGAAGTGCCTGGGGAAGCCCAATGAATCCAGCATGAAAAATCAGACCAGACAAGGGAGGGGCAATATACACCGCCACTTTTCTTATGGACACCTTCTTTTTCTGAATCAAATAAGAAAAGAAATCGCCTAAGAAGAAATCGGTTAGGGTTCCCACCACATCATACGGTGCCTCTTTGTTAAAAAGTTCTTCTTTGGTCTCTACCAATGTGGGAATGCCTTGCGGATCGGATTGAGAGGTAGAGCGGTCTACTTGTCCTTTTAAACGGACCCGATGTGGGGGCCGAACGGGAAATTCAACAACAAATCCCTCTTCATCTGCTTCGGATTGAACCGAGACCGAAATGGGATCGGGAGATCCCAGCATATCATCAAAGGATTTCTGTTTTTCCAATGGTGTTGATTGCCGCAAATGGGGAACGGTTTGTTGCAGCCCATGAACATGGGCGGCCACCACCCCATGGGATGGCATGGGTGGCTTCGCCAAAAACAGTTTCTCCCCCTCAAACAGTTTTTCCAACGGGGTTTTTTCCTGATTAAAGACGCTGAGGTAAGAAGAGCCCTCCGAGGAATCAATCTCGGTGATCTTCGGAGAAAAAGTCACTACCGAAAACAAGGCACCCACTTCGGATTGAAAACTGTTTGCTACGGACTGCGCACCACGGACCACGGACTCAACAGGAAGTCCGTGGTCCGTGGTGCGCAGTCCGCCGTCCCCTTTTTGTAGGTGGTGAATGATTCCTTTTGAGTGAAAGCCCCCTGTAACCAGTACAGCGGTTTTGGCGTTGTGGGTTTTGATCGCGGCAAGAAGATTCTGCGTGATGGCTTTGTCGCGTGCTTCGGCGAGACGATAGAACAATTGACAATTGACAATTGACGATTGACTATTTAACGAAGTTATTAATGAATCCTTATTTGTCAATTGTGAGTGGTCAATTGTCAATCTCTTATATTCTTCCCACTCATCTTTGGTTAGAGCAAAATCAATCAGCTTTCCCACCAAGTACAGTCTCCGCGATTGTTCCACCAGTTCCTTTTCTTTTGGGGTGTTGACCAATTTCGTATAAACCACCCTTTCTAGTTCCCGGGTTTGGGTGAGCACTTTTTCAAAGTTGATGTTGTCGGAAAGAAGAACATATTGGAGGTAATCTTGGAAAACCGGGTAACGGGCGAGAGGGACTCCTCCTTTTTTGCAGAGGTTTTTAAGATGAGAATAAAAAGCCGTGTGAGGTATTTGGCCCAAACGGTAAGCTTGGGTCAATTGGCTGAGGTCGGATATTTGATCTTGTGACAATTTTCTCACCAATTGGTTGATCAAAAAAGTCCGCTCGGCTTTTACGCGATCAAAATTAAGACGCGATTCCAACGATAAGGTCTCAAGAAAGGATTGGGTCTCAATGGGGATGTCGGCTTCCTGAGAGGCCAACAAGGGAAGATAATGGGAAAGGGGCATTTCTCCTTTTCGGTAGGATTCAACCTTTTGATCAAAATTCAAAAGAGGAGCGGAGAAGAGGCTTTTCTTTTTGGCAGCAAGTTCTTGGACGGCTTCTCGCCATTCTTCTTCTGTGGCTTCTTTTAACAGGGAAGCCTCTCGTACCGCATTGACATTGGCTTCGTAGAGATCGGGATCATCCACACCAAATACAAGAGGAATCTCTTTTGAGCTGGTTAAGGCAGAATGGATGGGCCCTGATATCCGATGCTCACCCAAAAGGAATCGGGCCACCTCTTTTAAAACTCCCTTATGAGGATAGGAACGGAAACCCTCCAAATTGATGGGCCCGAAGGTTCCCTCTAATGCCACCAGATCAACCTGGTTGTGATCGATCAGGTTTTGGACAACCGCGCTGAGATTTTTTTGTGCCTCAAAATTCTCATGGACATCTTGAAGGTGAAGGATGATGTTGTCCGACGTTCCTTTATTAATATGGCGGATGGATCCGAAGGGATGAAGGAGAGACGTGACCAAAGAAAGGGAATCTCTCTTTTTCTGTGATCCCTTATTTCTGAGAGATGGTTTTTTTCGCTGTTGAAGGTTGGGTTGAAAAACAGGAGGAAGGGACATCGAATCCATCGGCATTTGCGCAAATTGATGTCTTTTTCTTTCTTTCCAGATATTGGTTTGGGCTGAATAAGGGAAAACCGCCTGGGTTAAAAGAAGTAAAACGCTCAGAAAAATGGAGCCAAATTGATATTTGAACCTATGCCGTTGCATGGTCAATATCATAGGGAAAAGAGGTTAAAAACCCCTTAAGAAGTCGTAAATCTTTTGTAACAAATTTGAAGCTAAACTTGTTATTTTTGTATTGATTTTTAGGCCTGTTTCTAGTCTCTTCCTCTTTTGGATCCCCCCCTCAACAACTATCAAGAAATTCGCTATTGATTATCATAAAAACGTCACGGCTTGCGCCTAAACTGAGACTACCATGGGCGGAATTGCTGACACACCATCGAAAGTAGGAAAGAGGGCATCCTTAAGACAAATTCACATTTGGGGTCTTTTGGTGTGTATTTCTCTTTTATCAACCTTGGCCTGGGGTGACCATTTTATTCATATTGGATCGGTAAACGGATTGGATGTTCAAGTCGAATTCATGGGTTATGAGGAACTCTCAGAACGAGGAGAATTTCTCTATGAGAAAGGAGATTCACTCATCTATCGCCTTCGAATAAAAAATCGAGCCAATCGCGCCTTTTCCCCTATTGAAGTTCAATCTTCCCTTCACTCTGATGGGATTCAATGTAACCCCAAATCATTTTATCCGGGGGAGACCCTCCCCGGATCATCGGTTTCTCCGGTTCATCAGGCAGCCTTGAGCGCCGGAAACGACTATGAGTACGATGTGAAGTATAACATCCCTTCTGACATATGTTCTTCAAGTGGCAATCTCAAAGTGAGAATCCAGTTCACCCAATTTGGACGGATTCAATCCTCGTCGCTCATCGCTCCGATTCACTTTCACGTCGATTAGGGATTCCCTCTCCATCTCTCACGCTTTCGCGCTCGCGCTCGCTTTCGATCATTAATTAATCGATCGCGAGCGCGAGCGCGAAAGCGTGAGAGACTGGGAATGCGTGAGAGATTAAGGGACCTTATACAGCGATTGTCTTTTCACCAAAAAAAGGTCACAATACCCTCCATGGAAGAAACCGCCATTACCATTGATGTAAAGAATCTCACCAAATTTTATTCTCACAAACCGCATTCCATTCCGGCTTTGAAAGATATCACCTTTCAAGTTAAGATGGGTGGGATTTGTTGCTTGTTGGGACCCAATGGTTCGGGAAAAACAACCTTGCTAAAAATTTTGGCTGGGCTTCTGACACCTACCTCAGGCGAGATTTCCATGATGGGTTTTGATCCTTTTGATCAACCCCACAAAATTCGCCAACTCATCGGTTGGATGCCAGCGGAAGAAAGAAGTGGATTGTATGGCCGGCTCACCGGAAACCAAAATTTGGAATTCTTTTCTTCTCTCTATGGGATGAAACCCCAAGACTTGGATCGGCGTTTGGGAAATCTGGGGCTTCTTCTTGGATTCAAAAAGGAATTGGATCAAAAAATGTTGGAGGCTTCGGCTGGAAACCGTCAGAAATTGGGGTTGGCTCGGGTTCTTCTTCATGATCCCACCCTCCTTCTTTTGGATGAACCTTTCCGAAATTTGGATCCCCATACCGTGCGTCGGTTTCGGCGGCTTCTCAAAGATCATTTGACCCGAAATCAACAAAAAACCGTGATCTTATCAACCCATCAACTCGAAGAAGCCAAACGCGTGGCGGATAGTTTGATCATTCTTCATCGGGGACGCATTGTGCGAACGCTTTCAGCCTTAGAGATGAAAAAGGAACTCAACAAACATTCTCTCGAGGATTACTACATGCGGGTCATTGACAAGGAGCCAGCGTGATCCTCAAAACCCTTTGGGCTTTTTTCCTTCGTGATTTTCGCCAAACTTTAAGTTACAAGTTTGCCTTTGTTTTGGAATTGGCGAGCATTTTCTTTAATGCCGCCACCTTTTATTTTGTTGCCAAGTTGTTTGATACCGCCGCGCCTCCTCAGCTCGGCGCTTATGGAGGTCACTATTTTCCTTTTGTCTTGATTGGAATTGCGTTTTCCACTTACCAGGCCATTGGACTAACCGCTTTCTCACAAAACCTACGAGAAGAGCAATACATTGGAACCCTTGAGTCGATTATGGTTACCCCCATCCGCATCTCAACTTTCCTAACCGGTTCTGCCTTGTGGGACTTTGCTTATGCCACGCTGGAGGTCATGTTCTATTTTGTTATTTCGTTTCTCGTTTTCGGATTGACTCTTCCCAATGCCAATCTCATCTCTGCCTTTTTCTCCATAATCC
Source organism: bacterium F11 (assembly GCA_002176905.1). The sequence goes on from MSYE01000248.1 coordinate 26,085, forward strand.
TCACCTTAACCACCTTTATGGGACTGGGAATTTTATCAGCTGCGTTTATATTGCGGTTCAAGCGGGGAAATCCCGTTACATGGTTGATCGCCACCAGCAGCGAACTTCTTGGAGGAGTTTACTTTCCTATTGAAATTCTTCCTGCTTGGCTAAAAGCCATATCCGAATGGGTCCCGATGACCCACGCGTTGCAAGCCCTGCGGTTGAGTCTCCTATCAAATGCCAACTTGGCTGAGATTGGAATCCATCTTCTCTTTTTAATCGGATTTACGATTGTGATTTGGCCGATTGGCATCATCGCCTTCTCCCTCTCCCTCCAACGCTCGCAAGCGGATGGGAGTTTGGGGCATTATTGATAATCTCTCACGCATTCGCGCTCGCGCTCGCTTTCGATCATTAATTAATCGATCGCGAGCGCGAATGCGTGAGCGTGAGAGATTAAGAAACCGTGAGCTATCGGGGTCTACTTCGTCTTCATCACCCATACCCCATCCCATTGGGATGGAGGTGGGGAAATGGTGAACTGGCGGGCCCGTTCCAAGTAAACACGGGTTAGAGGATCGTTGGGGATAAAATCCAAGACTTCTTGAAAACCATGAAGGGCATCATCAAATTCGCGCTCCCGGTAGAGATGAAGAGCATCGTGGTAGAGTTTTCGCCCTTTGTTAAATTGCTCATCTAATTTTCCCCGCCGAGAAAGAAGCTCAAAAACTTTAATGGGTTTGACTTTCCCTTTGACACGAATCAAATCCATATCACGGGCTTCGATGTCCTCTTTTGCTGACTCAAATGTTCGTTCCGAAATCATAATGTGAGAATGGTATTGCTTGTTGGCCCCCTCCAACCGAGAGGCCAAATTTACAGAGTCCCCCATAACGGTGTAATCAAAACGGTCCATTGATCCCATGTTGCCTACCACCGCATTTCCGGTGTTGATTCCCACCCGGCAATCAATACTGGGAAGTCCCTTGGCTTGAAAAGACTTGTTGAGCTCTGGTAAGGCTTCAATACATTCCAATCCGGCCAAACACGCCAATGTGGCATGATTGGGCTGAACCGCAGGGGCATTCCAAAAGGCCATGATGCAGTCGCCAATGTATTTGTTGATTAGACCCTGCTGCTTCAAAATGACATTGCTAAACTTGGTCAAACACTGATTCATGACTTCCACCAATTGGGTGGGAGCCAAGGCCTCAGACATGGTTGTGAACCCCGCGATGTCGAGAAAGAAGATGGTCACTTCCCGTTCTTCGCCTCCCAACTTTAATTTACTGGGATCTTTGGTGATAATCTCAATCACTTTTGGTGAAAGATATTGTTTAAAACTTCCTTTGATCTTCCTTTTTTCCTTCTCTTCAATTACAAGATGGTAAAAGATGAGGGCTCCATAACAACCCAAGGCTGTGATGAGGGGTGGAACAATATGAACAACCAGTTGTTGGGTAGAGAAAAGCCATAGAGAAAAACCCACGCCTCCTCCCACCACAACAAAAAAGCTGACCAATTTTATCCAGGTCGATTGCCGGGGAATATAAAAACCGAACAAAAGTCCCACCAATATCACAAAAAGAAAGGTCCAATAACTTTCGATCTCTCGAATCCAATTCTTATTGATGAGATTGTCGACAATATTGGCATGAACAAAGACTCCGGGAAATTTGGATACAAATGGAATGGCTTTCATATCAAACAAAGCCGCTGCGGTAGCCCCAACAAACACGATCTTTCCATTAAAAAGGGAAGAAAGATCTTTGTCTCCAGTGAGAATATCCACATAGGAATGTTGGGAATAATTATTCTTATAACGGGGATCAGCAAAATTGACAAAAAGCTCATTTTTCGACAAGGAAAGGTCGTTGTCGATCATTCCGGGAAGCTGAGGGATCACCTCCTCAAAGGTTTTCCCCTCACTTAAACAATAGGTTGCCACGCCCAAGCTTGGCAAGAGATCTTCTCCCTCAATCGCATAAAGTTTGGTGCGACGGGTTACACCATCATGATCGGGATTTAGGTTCACAAATCCAACATAGGAACTGCTTTCATTAAGACCTTGATAGGGATACGCGACGTTTTTGCCAATGTGATTCTCATCAATTTCATTCTTAAAGAAAAAAGCCGACACAACAACGCCTGAGTTCCCCACTGTCTCAGCCAATATTTCATCGGATTTCTGATTGGTCATATCAGGTTCGGTAAAGAGGGTATCGAAGGCTATTGCTTTGGCTCCCGCTTTTTCAAGACGACGAACCAATTTGGCATGGGTTGCTCTGGGCCAAGGCCACCGACCCAACTTCTCAATGGATTTTTCATCGATGACAACAACGGAAATATTCTTCTGAAGGGGTCGGTTGCCTCTCATCTGAAACCGAAAGTCAACCGCCTTTAACTCCAAAGAATCAAATCCCCCAAAGGTGTAGAATCCCAACACCCAAAAGGTGACAACCAAGCAAAGCAAGAAACTGCGGGTAAGATGTTTTTTGACCATTTAGCCTCGCCTAAACCAATCAATAGTCCTTTTTAACCCCTCTTCGGGAGAAATGCGAGGGGTCCACTTGATTTTTTTCCGGGCGAGACGGATGTCGGGTTGACGGATTTTGGGATCATCGGTGGGCAAAGGTTTTTTCAAAATTTTGGAACGGCTTCGACAAAGCTTGATGATGAGTTTGGCCATGGCCTCGACGGTCATTTCCTTGGGATTTCCGATATTAATGGGGCCTATCACATTTGATACGAGAAGACGGAGCAATCCTTCAACCTGATCTTCAATGTAACAAAAGGATCGGGTTTGCTTTCCGTTCCCAAAAACTGGTACTGGTTTGTTTTTGAGGGCTTGGGTGATAAAGGCGGGAATGGCCCGGCCATCCCTGGGTCTCATGCGGGGACCATAGGTGTTAAAAATACGGGCAATCCGAATCGGAACCTGATGCACATGATGATAGGCCATGGTCAAGGCTTCGGCATAGCGCTTGGCCTCATCATAGACACCCCTTGGTCCAACCGGATTCACATTGCCCCAATAGGTCTCTGGTTGTGGATGGACTTTGGGATCCCCATAAACTTCCGATGTTGAGGCCAAAAGGAACCGGGCTCCTTTGTGCTTGGCCAATCCCAACATTTTGTGGGTTCCAAGAGCCCCCACTTTTAAGGTTTGGATGGGATATTCAAGATAATCGATGGGACTGGCCGGGCTCGCAAAATGCAGAACCGCATACAACGGATGACTCAGATACAAATCGGTTGTCACGTTGTGCCTAACGAATTCAAATCGGGGATGCCCAATCAGATGAGACACGTTTTTCACATTACCGGTCAACAAATTGTCCACGCACTTTACATGGGCCCCCAATCGGATCAGCCGATCACATAGGTGACTACCAATAAATCCAGCGCCACCGGTAACAAGAATGTGTTTGTTTTTAAGAATACGCATTTTTTTGTCCTGAGATGAATTATAAACCGTTTTGAAGATAATAAATATACAAAGAACCAAAAAGTACCAAAAAAAGTGAAGGGAAGATAAAGACCAATATGGGCAGGAGTATCCGGATGGGCGCTGATTGTGCCCTTTTCTCAAGCGTCAATCGAATCAAGGTTCGACAGGAATCAGCCTGCTCAAAGAGCATCTCGTGGATGGCCAAACCTTTGCTGAGAGATTGGCGTAACAAAACCAAAATTCCTGAGAGATGAGAATCATTCCAACGTATGGCAAGGTCCTGTAGAGAATTGTCTTTTGAATGGCCGATTTCGAATTCTCTACGGGTTTGAATCAGATCATTCTTAAGCAACCCCTTTGGAAGGTGATCGAGAGAAAATCCCCAAGCAGCATCAAAGGAAACCCCAGCAGAAAGGGCCACTCCCAAAAGATCAAGAAATGCAGGCATGGTTTTTAACCTCTGCCATTGGACTCTTCTCTTTTTTTCCTTAATCGAAAGGGCGGAAACTCCCAATCCAAAAAAAGCGCCAACGATTCCTGATTTCCAGGATGGAACAAGAGCCAAACCCATTCCAGCTCCCATTGTTATCCCGATAAGATAAGGACGCCAACGGGCAAGGGCCGTTTTCACCTGAGTTGTCTTGGTAAGGTATTCTTTCATATTGGTCTTCAGTTTGTGTTCCTCATAAAGATTGATTCCCGCCTCCACACCAAATCCCATGCAAAGACCCACCAAAATCAGGTTCACCGCCATCATGAGAGATCCACCCGGGCCAGTCTATACACCACAATAAGGCCAATTCCCACCATCACAACCACACCTCCCAAAAGAATCCAACCAGCTTTTGTTTCAAAGAGGGGTTTAAAAAGATCCGGCGAAAATATCGACATCAAAAAAAGAAAACCAAAGGGAGACAATCCCACCACCCAAGCAGTCCATTTTCCCTGAAGGGTAAGAACTTTAACTTTTTCTTTCATTTCAAGATCCTTTCTTAAATGAAGGGCCATCCGTTTTAATAAAGATGCGGTTTTCCCCCCTGTCTGTTGAGACATCAACAACAATCCTTGTACCGAAGAGAGAAAGGGGTCTGAAAAAAGAAGACGGACTTTTTGTTCATAAGGAAGCCATTCCCCCTCCTGGCCCATCAATTTCCTTAGTGACAGACCCAAAGGGGGTGGCGTTTCTCTGAAGAGAAGTTCCACTGCCTGATGGGAATTGAGACCGGCCTTAAGAGCCCCTGCCAACAACAATAGGGCATCAGGCCATTGGTCAATGACCTTCTCTGATTTTGCTCTCTGGTGAAAAAGGGAGCCTTTCTTCATGAGATATACCTTTAACGATCCAATCCACGGGCATGAGAAAAACAAATCAACCAAAAAGAAGACAGACAGAAAACCTGTTATCAACAATAACAACATCTCAATCATACGTCCCTTCGATCTCGGATGGCGTCAAGAACAAGTTTTCCCTCTTTGAGATGCACATTCACTATCTGTTCAAGTCGTCTCCCAGTTGGTGTTCGCTTCAAATAAACAATCGCATCAAGAGCCGATCCCATTTGTTGGCGAACCACCTCAACCGGCCAATGCGGGGCGCCCATGAGCACAAGTGATTCCAATCGTTCCAAGACTTCTTCAGCCGAATTGGCGTGCAAGGTGGTCATTGATCCATCGTGTCCGGTGTTCATGGCTTGGAGCATGGGGATCACCTCTTCTCCTCGACATTCACCAATAATCAACCGGTCTGGCCTCATCCGAAGGGCATTGATCACAAGATCTTTCAAATTGATTTCCCCCTCCCCTTCGACATTGGACATCCTGGTTTCGAAACGAACCTGGTGAGGTTTCTTTAACTGAAGTTCGGCTGTATCTTCAAGGGTGATGATGCGTTCCTCCTCATTAATATAGGAAGCCATGATATTGAGGAGTGTGGTCTTCCCAGAACCAGAATTGCCCGCAATCACAATATTCTTTCTTCTTTGAATCAACTTCTTCAACAATTCCACCTCATCGGCAGTTACGGATCGCCTCTGAAGAAGATCAGCAAAGGAGTTGATATCGGGATGAAATCGGCGAATCGTCAGGACAGGCCCTTGGAGAGAAATCGGGGGAAGAACAATATTGGCACGGGATCCATCTGGTAGACGTAGGTCGCAAAGAGGTGAAGCATAGTCCACACGACGGCCCACCTGACCCACCATGCGATCCAAGACAGTTCGAAATTGTGTTTCATTTTTAAATGAGACAGAACTTTTTATTATTTTTCCTTCTTTTTCCACAAAGATGTCCTCTTTTGTGTTCACCATAATTTCGGTGAGCGATGAATCATGAAAAAAATCTGCCAAGGGACCAAATCCCAATATATGATCTTCTAACCGTTTCCGAAGGGATTCCAGCTGTGAAGCGGACAAATGGATACGGGGTGTTTCCCAAAGAATTTTCTGCAACTCTTTTTCAATAACGTCCTTTAATCCTTTTTCATCCAACGATGAGGTCATATTGGTTTGTTGGACTCTGTCCCAAAATTGAAGCAAGCATTTCTCTTCCGTTTCTTTTAGCCATTGCGTGATATCTTCATTATTATTCTTTTGGTCATATTGGCTCTCTCTCCTCTTCTCCCAACAATGGGTTGAAACCTTCTGGATCTCTTTGACTGTTTTAGATCTTGGGAACCGGTCCTTTAAGAAGGCTCTGTGGTGTTCGGCATCAAGCAACAGATCAGGTTCAAACGGGATAACAAAATGGGGATTTCCCATCTCTTCTTTTATGAGGGAGGAGGGTAGCTCTCTTTTCAGCCCTGTCTCAAACCGAAGAAGACAAATTCTCTCCTTGGGAACTCCCGCCATCACCGCCTTACCAATAAATTTTCGGGCAGAAAGAAGATCTCCAAGTGTCGAGGTAAATCCAACAATAAGGTGAGATGAAAAATCCATTGAAGAAGACGCATCGAGCAAATGAATCTTTAGGGTTTCCTTTTTAGATGTCGATGGCAGCGTTTCGGGATAAAGATTTGAAATAAAATCATGCGTAAGATTCCGCCCTGAAGGAACCAGTTGGATGTCCTCCTCTTTTTCTTGTAACAAACCAAGAAGGGTCACAACAAAATGAGAAAATGTGAGGCTCGCCCGCGAAGGCGGAAACACCCCAATAGAGTATGTTTTCATAAGGATTATTATCGAAGAGAGAGTGAAGGAAGGGAATTAGAGGGGGAAGGGGATCTCTTTGTTGTTGTTCACTGTTTGGCTTTTCCCTTTTCCTCCTGTACTTGTTTTCTATAAAGAGAGACCGAATGGTTATACTTCTGATTTTGAACCTGGATGGTTGTCATATGGCTCTCAATGCTCGAGAGCCATTTTTGGAGAGCCAATGTGGCAATGACACAAACCACAAATCCAAAAACGAGGAGAAGTCGATTCCTTCTTATTTGGCTTAATATACTTCCTTTCCCTCTGTTGTTGATGACCTTGTAACAATAGAAACAACAATAGGCCGTAGTGGGAACCTTCTTAAAACAATGAGGGCACACAACCATGTCTTTGACCAGGTCATCAATTGAATACCAATGTCCCATTTTTCATTTACCTTTGTAAAGTACGCAACCCAACAGATATCGAATGCAAAGCTTCCTTGGCCAAAGGGGAAACCAAGCCCAACCTGAGAGCTCCTTTTTGGTCCGCCAAAGTGGCCATGGCTGCTTGCTGAGGCGCCAAACTCATTGTAACCCACATATCTTCCGTTGTCATGGGGCGATTCATTTTAGTGGTTCCCAGAGGAGCCATGGGATCCCAAATATCCTTATCGACAGCAAGAATGCGAATCGGGTTGAAAAGTAGATGCGTTTTAAACTTTGGCCAATCTTCCTGTTTTTCAATGGAACTAAAAAGATACACCCAGTCTCCGGGCTGAATCCACCCCCCCACAGCTTCATCGGGTTTGAACCTTAATGTTATGGCGGTTTGGTGGGGTTCCAGAATCCAGGCCAATCCCAATTGTGTGCCTTCATCCAATAACTTCGATCTGGTAATTTGTTCCCCTTTCAAAAAACCAATCCGGGCCTTAAAACGCGGTATTTTGGAAGGATTTAGAATATCGGCTTTTGTTTGAAGAGCAGTTGGCTCAAGAAAAGCTTCTGGCACGGATACAACTTCCACCTCATGAGGGGTGAGGGATTTGCCCATTTTGATATAGCGCTTGGCCCTCAAAACGGTTGTGGCGGTAACATGTTTTTTGAGTTCCTGATCTTTCTTCTGAAGGGTTCGATAAAACAAGGCCATTGTTATCAAGCCCAGTATTATCGAAATCAACAGTCTCATTTTTGCACTCACTTTATTTCTCCTCCATCTGGTTTCTTTTGAAGAACCACCCATTCACCGATATTGATTTTCTCATCAGGCAAAAAGCGAGATAGGATGGGAATCTCCTTCCCAACAGATACTTTTGCATAGACAAGATGATAAAACCGAGCGGAGGGAAGAGTTTGATACCGCCCCAACCGATGGGTCCACTGCAAAGGCCCAGAAGGATTGATCTTCTTTTGATAGGCTTTCATCTCCGTTAACACCGTTTGATCATCCACCAAATCCGTGGCTTTCAACATCGCCCCAAACCGTGCCACTGCCAAGGCCCGTTGTTTGGTGAGAAAATAAGTGGAAACCCCAATCACAAAGACCACGATCAAAATGAAGAGGGGCAGGGTTAAAACAAATTCCACAAAAATGTTGGCGTTGTGATTCGTCACCTTATTCCCCATCAACAAGCTCCACCCTGAAATAAGGATACCGATAAGGTTTCACTTTGTTTTCCTCTAATGCCTCAGCCCACGTGCGGGGGAATCCTCCGTTTCCCGTCATAAGAAGGGTGGGATCTGATCGATCCACATCCCATCGGAGCCGCCCTGCCGCCTTTTGATGGAGCAACCACTTTTTCCCCTTTATTAATAAGGAGAGGATCGATGAAACACGATACACACTGATGTCTTGAGGTTCGGCCATCCTTTCTAAAGGTGACCACGTTCTTTGGACCCATCCATGAGGAACGATACCCTGATCCCCGCTGGGAGAGACAATCGTCACGTCCCGAGGAACGAGGCCCAGTTGAGATGCCTCTTCCTTATCCAATTGAACGTCCGTCCGTTCTTTTCGATTGGCCTCTGCCACAACTTTGATGATGGCCTTGATCCTTCCTTTGTAACCTGAAAGGCTTCTCTTTAAATCCCGGGCCGCATCGATCAACTCTTGTTTCATCTCAAAATCCACAACAGCGCCTTCCGCCATTCCCTCGAGAAAGAGATCCCCAAATTGAGACCACCGCTCAACAACCCGGCTCCCTCCTTGCACCCTCATTCGCAATGAAGATAGAAGCGTGGCGTCGGCCACCATTTGAAGAGATTGGATTTCGTAGTGGCCCCGAGCCAAATCCAAAATCAATAAAGACATCCCAAACAGAAACACCAAAATGGGCATCGATAAGATTAACAGGCTTCCCTTTTCATTTCTCATCACCGAATTCCCCCAACAACTCTTGCCTCTTGAGCCACGGCTCGAATCTGGAAGGGAGAAACATCCCGAAAAGAAAAGAGGGATTTTTGGGTGCATCGCAACGTAACAATCTCAATGACTTTCTTCTGCTCATATGGTTTTGGCCACCTTTGAGAGGGATATTTTTTTAGATGAACCGATAAGTTTGTGGGTTGGGAAAATTTGGTATTGATCCATTTATTGGCAATCGATTTCATCTGAGGAACGGATTTCAAAGAAGACATTGCCAACAAACGCGCCAATTTCTGGGTGGCTGATTCCAACTTTATTTGTTGGATGGCCAATGATCCCACCCCCAAAGTCATCAACAAACACAAACCAAAAAAAGGAAAAACAAGGATAAACTCAACGAGGGAATTTCCAACACAAAGTCGCTCACGCATTCGCTTTCGCGCTCGCTTTCGATCATTAATTAATCGATCGCGAGCGCGAAAGCGAATGCGTGAGCGACTGGGAATGCAAATAATATTCATCTTCTTTATCCATGAGGGATAAGAGATTTTTTTGAAGGGGAAGGGTCCTTTGAACTTTGAAGGGAAGAATATTCTAACTCAAAATTGCTGTTCCGTCAAAGAAAGGCGTGATCTGAAAATTCGGATTGTTATTTCAGGGCTTTTTTACGAGGCCTTTTTATCCTGCTATGCTTCTTTTTTCGGCGCTGGCGACGATCATAACCCTTTTGTTGTTTCTCGGCTTTCCTTAAGGATTCACCGAAAATCTGTTTGGATTTCTTTTGCAGTTCGGAGGCATTTTGGCATCTCAGCCCCTCCAATGATTCCCCTGCCTGGGCTAGGGCACGAGAGAAGATATCCATATGTCCCTTTTCATGATCAACCACATCATCAAGGAACTTTTTCCATTTTCCTTTTTCCTCATCTTTCACTTTGGGGGGAGGATCCCAAGATGGATATGTGGTTGTCATGGTCGCTTTGATGACAATATTCACCCACCGTGAGCGTTCTGCCTCAAAAGTAAGGTTGGCGCTCCACGTTGCCTTCATTTTGGTCTGGGAAGCGGTTCGCCCCCCACTAACAAGAAATCCTCTGCCACCCTCTTTGGAATGAATCTGGTCATGGATATCTTGGAAAGAGTCTCCTTTCACAACATAGTTGACCGACTGACGGGTTTCCTCTATTCCCACGTTTCTTTTTTCAATCACCCGATATTGCCGACCCGGGTGAATCCTGGCAATATCAACAGAAGGTTTTTTCTTCGTTAATTTTCCTTTTGTCTCCTTTCGGTTTTCCTCTTTCTTTTTATCTTCTTCTGGTGTTTTTAAATCGTCCATGGTGACCACGTTCTTTTTCACCTTGGGTTTCTTTTTGCGGTTAATCTCCTTAATTTTGCTTTTGTTCACCCGGAGGGTCATGTTGGTGCCCAAGATCATCATGACCTCATCTTCACTCTCGCTGATGATACGCCCGTGAAGCACTTTTCCCTCTTTGAGCGTCACTTTATCCGCGGAGATTCGACCGCTCACAATAAGCAGACATAAGAAGGTTAATATGAGGATACGTTGACCCATTTTCATTGCCTTATAAATCAAATTTTCTCTCCGATCTTCCACCAAAAACAAATTCTCCTGTTAAATTAAAAACCCAACGAGAATCTCTCTCGTTCTCATTCAGGGCATAGGCCAAATCAGCCCGAATAATGTTGGCTCGAACCGATCGGGTGGGAGCAAACCGAATTCCAAATCCCACGTCACTTCTAAACTCATCGAACGACGGTTCCTGATGCTCTTTCCAGGTGGCCCCTGTATCAAAGAAAACGCCCCAACCCACCGTGACCATTTGTAGCCAGTCATACAATACCGCCTTTCGGTTTTCAAGCGTCATGAGCAAACTTTTCGATCCACTGAACTGACGAACCGAATATCCCCGAAGCCCTGTTTCTCCTCCCAATAGAAACTGTTTGGATGGATCGAGGTTCCGAGATGTTTTGTAGTTCAGTGTAGCGGTAAAGGTCTGTCCCAGCCACCAGTTTGGTAAAACATTGTGTTGAACAACTTTGAAGATCCCATCCTCAACATGATCGTTTTGGTAGCGGCTCCTCATCTCCATCTGTAACATCACAAAAGCAATATCTTTGGAAACCCATGTTTTTCGAAGAACACCCCTAGTATAAAGGCCATCCGTGGTAGCCCCAAAGGCTTCCAAACTAGGGCCGAATTCCAAGGTCCAATCCCATCCCAAGTTAAAGTCCTCATCTCGATCAAAGGTAATCACCCCTCTCTCTTTGATAAACCGGTCATTCCGGAATTGATACCCCAATGCCACAACGCTTTCGGTGTGATCCAAAGGAGGCAACAAGGGCAGCTCAGACTGGAAATTGTCATACTCGTTTTTATCATAGTGGTGAACAAGACCCCACCTCCTGACTTTTCGCTCATGGGGATGAAAATTGAACCAAACCTCGGTTCGTACCACCAAGTGTTCCTCCTGAAAAGTGGCAACCTCCTCTCCTCCTTCAAACAGCCGGCCTTCGTCATCCGAGGCAAACACCGAGGTTCCTTCTTGGTGCCAATCTTGAACCGACCAGAACGGTTTTTCAAGCCTGATATCAATCTCACGGCCCTTTTCGTCCTTTCCGTATCCCCCGAAAATTTTAACCGGCGAACCCAAAAAGCGGCGATGTTTGAATGTCATACCTCTTTTGGTTCGATCAATATCTTTTCGAACAAAGCCCCCCAACTGGATTCCAGTGCCCAATAAATTTCGCTCCAAAATACCCAATCCATAAAGGTTTTTCCCGCCCACCCGTTCGTATCGCAACAAAATCCCCAAAGTCCACACATCATGGGTTTCAATGTGAACATCAACGATTCCATTGAGGGGTTCTTGGGGTGTGATGGTGACATACCGAAAAAAACGGCTTCCTCTTAGGATCCGCTCGGATTCCTGGATACAAAAAAGATCGTAGGGATCGCCTTCTCGAAACAAAAGCTCCGACCGGATATAATATTCTTTGGTAACGACATGAAGTTTATTGGCCAAGGTATAAGGAAAAACACGGTCCAGTGGAGAGCCTGTATCAAAAACATCATGCCGGTTAAGAATGATTTTCCCAATTCTCCACTGGCCCAAAGCCATCTCATCTGGTGTTTTTCCCTCTAAAAAGGAGGTGAGCATCACCAACAACGCCAATGTTGCTCCCAGCTTCATCAATTTGGGGAATTTTAAGAAGAAAAAATACATTGATGTATTGTTTCATCTAAAACCACATTTGTCATCGGAAAATTTAAATAGTTAATCTCTCACGCTTTCGCGCTCGCGCTCGCATTCGATCATTAATTAATTGATCGATCGCGAGCGCGAATGAGTGAGCGTGAGAGATTGGGAATGCGTGAGCGACTAAGAATAAATTGGAGGGTAAGTTTCCTACAGAACGATCGATCGGTTGATAATGCGGAGGGCGGAACGGGGGATGGGGTTGTCGAGCATCTCTCTTTTGGCCCCTTCAAATTCATTGGACAGTTTCTTTTCCAATTCTCCCAATTGCGTAACAATCCATTTGTTAGCGGTATAGATGACACTGGAGGTGGTGTATCCTGTTTTGAGGGGAGAGGAATAAACCCCAAACCAATCCACCAACTTGGACAATCTTTCTGACCGGTTGCTTTCTTCCTGAAGAAGAAGCTTGATGACCTCTGGTAACATCCGGACATCCGAAAGAGAGAAAAAGGTAAGACAACTTGTTTCACTGTTGTCATCTTGGTTACTGGCAAAAAGCCGCCAGAGATTTTCAAAGCGAGGGGCTCTGACCAGACTCTGGGGATGATAGAAAGGAACCCAATTGATGTTCATTTTTGATCCCAAACTCGCATCCAAATGATAGATGCAGGCTTGGCCTTTCAGGAAAACGGATCGATCCCCTTCCCTGAGATCGCCCCATCCATTGCTTTTGATGCTGCCAGGAAAAATGACACAGAGATTTTTCCCACCCAACCGATATAGGTGGTGCAGAAACAAACAATCAAAAAGTTGTTGGGCGCTGGAAATCGAATAATTTTGACTCAAGACATCCATGTCTTCGTCCATGGTTGAAAGATATCCCCACCACGGAAAAATCTGACGGTTGGGGTCCAAAGTCATCATCCAAATCGACATGGGCGGTTGCGAAATGATATGCCGCTTAAAAGAAACAGAAGCCAATTCATTGGAATTGACTGGTGGGCTACCTATGTTTTTATCCTCGCCTAATCTCAATATTTCAATACCCATAATCGTTCCTCTTAAGATTAGTGTAACCCTGCTGTCACAGCTTTGCCACGGGGTGTGAGCAGAGTCACAAGGAAAAACGGGTTGATATTACTATGCAAATCGTATTCGCTTTCGATAGTTAATCTCTCTCGCTTTCGCGCTCGCGCTCGCGATCGATTAATTAATGATCGAAAGCGAGCGCGAATGCGTGAGCGTGAGAGATTATGAATGCGTGAGAGATCTTTACGCGTGTTTCCGCGAAACCACCGCCAGCAACATGCGGGTTCCGACGTCATTTAAGGCTTTGAGAGGCAAGAAGACTTCGGTAATGGTGGCCAGAGGAACAGCGCGGCCAATGTTGAGAGCATCGATATCGTATTCAAGCTCTCGGCTGGTATGAATGGTAAAGGAGGTGACATTTCGGGCCCAACGTCTCTTAAGAATATCTCTTAAGGCTGATTGGATTTTGGTGCTGCCGATATTGTATTTCGCCCTGGGTCGGACAAATTCCAGTTGAACCTGGTTGCCGGCTTCCTTGAGGGCGGTTTGAACCGCTTCCCGCATTTCCGCGTTAGCGGCAGCCAATTCGCGTCTAAAATCAGCCTTGGTTCCGTTGATCACAATTCGGGTCCGTCCACGACGGTTTTTGGCTTGGCGAACGCCCAGCACGAACATGCCAAAGTTGCCGCCTTCGATATCAAATAAGGTAAATCCGGTATTTTGAGGCACATCGGCTTCACCGTAGACGGTGAGATCACTGTCCACAAAGGCCATCTTGCCGTCTTTTTCTTCGGCCACCCGGGTCGCGGTTCTTAAAGCCTCTTGGGTCGTCTCGCGCGTTTCGGGATCGGCCTCTTCATAATTCTTGAGACCTTCTGTCACCCGATCCGTCGCACCCGGCACAAAATCCATATCCAAACCAAAATTCAAAACGCGTGTTTCCCCTCTGCTCTTGAAACGATCCTCCAAAAACGGCTCAACAGGAACAATAACACTCTCAAGCAATCCTCTCACCTCAGCCCGTTCTTGATCCGTAACAGGGGTTATGCGCGAACGTCCTTGAGTGGTCAAATCGGAAGAGCTGAGAAGACCCAATCCGGTGAGGACAGCAGGAGGGGCAAGGTCAGCGAAAACGGTTCTCGGAAGACCAAAAGCCCCATTAACACCTTCAAAATAATAATAGGCCTCATGAAAAGATCCCACCAACGCCACGAGAATCACCACAGCGGTGAGGACGTGTAAAAGTTGTGCGGCCCTCCTATCAATTCCAAACAGAGGAAGCCGGGTTAATCCCAAAAGAACCAAAACCACCGGAATGGTCAAGAGGGATGTTGCCAGATCCACGGTAAGAGGAAATCCGATGATAACAGCACTCTCAATAAAGGGAGTGGCGATTCTGGATTTAACGGATGTGCTGAGAGAATTCCATTTTTTCTGAAGGGAACCAGACAATCGTCCAAGCAATAACAATAAAGGTATGGCCAAGAGCTCCCAACCTTCTCCTATCCCCGCAGCCGCTGTTTGTAATTCAACCGGCCCTATGGCAGGCACCCCATTTAACATACTCCATGCCGCCAACAACGCAAATCCCACCATAGCAGCCGCACCAGCCATTCTTCTGGTACCCCTGTCCTCGGCATCACCAGACATACTATACGTTGTAAGTTCTCCTGTATCTCTAAATGCTTTCCTCGATTGAACTCCTTCGTGTGACACCTCAACAATCGTTTTTGGTTTCCCATTCTCGTGACGTGTATACAATTTTGTTATCCCAGCATCAGGATTAAATTTGATTTCCGCTTTTTTAAATTCAATAATGAATTTTTCTCTCCAATCCTGATCGTCATTCCCCATCTTCTCTGTTATCTCCACTAACCTATCCAAAAGGGTTATATCACCATCTTCACTGAGATTCTGGCTGATAAGCAATCCCAGAAATTCCAATGCTTGGTCGTTAAAATGTCCATCATGCCGATCTTGTCCAGTGAAAAGAATGGCCAAATCCATGAGGTTCTCATCCAAATTAGCCAAAACTCTTTCCAATGCGTCGTCCGAAAGTTCATCAAAATTGATTTGTGAAAATTCAAATAGGCGACCCCGAATATATTGATTAAAGAGATCAATGGCCTCCTGTTGATTCTTAACAGCCCGTCCCTTAAGGGCTTCTTCAATCTGATTAATTCCTTCATAATATAACCGCATATCAGCTCTTTCGATTTGCTCATCTAACTCAGTCGAAGTTTCTGATGCGCTGGGGTCGACGGCTCCACTGGTACGCTCTGCTGTTTCGTCTGGTTGGCCACTCTCTGGATCTCCAGTCGTTGTTGTCCCAGCGGCATCAGCTGAAGCTGGTGTTGATTCAGCGGTTTCATCTGTTGCAGTGGAAGTCGTCTCTGTTGTTTCCGCTGACGCTGCTGCTGTTGTTGTTTCTGCCTCTGTGGCTGCTACTGCGGGAACTTCAACAGCGTGCAAGTTCAAGACCTGACGGACGGTAAGAAGGGTGGGTGAGGGCTGAATAATCCCATCGACCGGTTCCGCGGGATCGGCGGCCAGGTTCAGGCGGACACGGTCCAAAACGTAAAGGATATCGGCATCGGTTTGAGGATAGCGCAATTGGCGGACATCTTCTGCCATGGGATTTCGAACGATATAGAACAAAATGGCCAACCGTTTTCGGCCGGTAAATTCTCGGGAATCAGCGTCCACACCATCGGTTGCTTTGGCAATGACCAACTCCAATGTGTTGACAGCTTCATCTCCTCTTAATATTGGAAGAAGCAATTCGGTTTCAAATTCACTGAGATAACCATCCTTTTGAATGGCAGCCAAGAGGGCATTGGTACGATCGGTCCCCTCTGAGAGCACCGCGGCCAAAGCCAATAAGAAGGAGAGCCGTTGTCCATCATTTCCAGAAAGAGGTTCCAACTGAACGGTTGGTTCCCCATCTACAATCTCTCCTTGTGTTGAATCAATGTCATCAAAATGAAAGCCATACCGATTAAAACCGCGGGGGAGTGCTGCGCGACGGACCCTTTCGTCGTTACGGGCTCTTACTTCGGCCCTTCTTTGCTCAAGTTCAGCTCTTTGCTCTTCGGTTGGTTCGGCATCTGTGGATGTGGCATCTGCTGCCTCTGCAGCATCGGCGGTGGCTTCTGCTGAGGTTTCAACTGGGGTTTTCTCATAATAGGTTCTGAACATAAGAACAACAGAAACAACAAAGAGAGCCGCAAAGGCCGCAATCGCAAACAGCACAATACCCGATAGACCCGCTGTGACTGCGACGAAAATCGAAAACCCTAGAGCAACTCCGCTCATACCTGAAAGGACCGTAAAAACAGCCAGCTCAACACTGTTTCGTTTTCCGTATTCAAAATCTCTTGCTTCATCCGAAGGTGGTGGGCTTGGGGCCTCCACTGTATCTTGCTCGGGTGTCTCTTCCCTTGTGGTTGAGGAGCTTCTCAATCTGGACCAAACAAAACTCGCAATACCCGCCAGAATAAAGAGAGGAATCGGTGCCGCCGCCCCTGCGATATGGGCCAGGTGGCTTGTGGTCATTCCTCCGCCATTGGCCAAATCCATAAGATAAGAAAGACCGAGATAGAAGAAAACAATGACGGGACTGTTCACACGAAAAGTAAGACTTAGTTGTTTCTTTAAAACGACTTGAAGAAGTTGTTGGGCCACAAGGGCGATCAAGAAGGGATTAATTCCAAAAACCATTAACACAACGGCCAAAAGGGAAATCGGATGCTTTTCTTTGGCAAACAGAATACCATAGGCCATGAGCACCCCAAAAAGAGCGCCAGAAGCCCCCACAACAGAAGAACCCGGCATACCCAACATGGGATAGAGAGGATTCAACATGAGATGGGCCAATCCTCCCACAACCGCTGCCGTCATATATACAACAGAAAACTTAAATACGCCTAACCTTTTGGCAACCTTGGGACCGTAATATAAAAGGAAGAAGGAATTAAAACCAAAATGCTGGAGGCTTCCATGAGAGAAGGCATAAGTTGCCAACTGCCACAACTGGAAGTTGTCTGGATTGACAGCCAACGGAGAAATCTTGGGGGCGATATGAGCCCCTGTGTACCATTCAAATATATATATCGCCAAATTCACAACAAAGAGGAGTTTGATGGAGAGAGGGACTTGGACCAATTTGTCCCATAGGATATTTAAGGGGGGTGTTTGTGGATTATAAGCTTGTTGCTGAGCGGATGCTCCTGTTGAATCTGATCCTGGGCTGTCTCTGGCGGCAACAGGCGCCATGAAAGCCACAGCAGAGGTGCCGGCAGCTCCCATGATGAAGTTTTCCATCATCGGTCCAAAATCAAATCCGAAAGCATAAAGGGATACCGCAAAAAGAACCAAGGCGGTTCCGGCGATCGCTGCTGCCCCAGTATTCAATCGTGGGGATGCAGGAGGAGTCCCATCGGGATCACCTGTTGTTGCTGCTGCCGCCGGATCATCTTCTTGAACCACATCTTCTTCCGCCACATCTTCCATTGCAACAGATCCATTGGCTCGATCGGTTTGTTGATCCCCTGTAGGGGTGCCATCCGTTGATGTTGCGTCTGTCGCCGTACTTTCCTCTTCACCTGTGGTGCTGGCCTGCGCTGCCTGGTTTGCGGCCTGCTGACGAAGTTCCGCCATACGGCCGCTCCAACCACCGGGCATCCCCGGATCAGCTGGTGTTTGGGTTGTTGTTTCTGCTTCCGCTGCAGCTTGGGCCTGTCTTTCTGCTGGTGAGGGACGCGCTCGGTGTTGCCGAGTGACTCTTGGTTCACCCCGAAGGATGCGGGACCAATTTGAGGTAGGGAATCCATCTCTGATGACAACATTTCCAAGACCTGGAGTGACATATCTGTTCCAGAATGTGTTAACTCTGGTGCGTCGGCTTGAACTTTGGAGTTCTCGCATTTCTCTAACAGCCTCTTCTGAGCCCGTCAGGGTGACGTTTCCATCCAATGTCTCGTAATATTCTTCCACGGCACGATAACAACGGTCGTACATCCTATCAATGGCATTGTAGAGACGAGCCCTTCTTTCTGCAGGAATATCCACGACCAAATCAGCCATTCCTACACGAAGTCGTTCAAAAGCCCTTGCTAAACTTGTTTCATCGGTGGCACTTCCAATATCATAAAGGGTGTCTTCGGTCAGGGTAATGATTCGTTGGGCATCCTGAGAAAGTTGGAGAACATCATAAACGGTTCCCTGATCTGAGCCCGGCAAAAAGGCGTGTTGACCCAATACCCGTCCCAACATTTCGTTGTTATCAGCAAAACGTCGGCCATCCGACTCAACGTAGTACATCCCCACGTATTTTCCGCCCTGTAGTGAAAAGGCATCAAGGATGTCAGCAATTAAGGGATCGTTTCGGAATTTCAATAGCAATAGAACAAGCCGAAATCCTTGGGAATCTCCATCAAACTCTGGTTTCGCCGTCAATTTGTCCTGCTCGAGCCATCGCTTCACAATTGGTTTATTCAAATTAAACCATCGGACATCGGCCGGATCAGCCCCTTCGCCCATCACAATGAAATTGAACAGCATCATACAGTCAAAATGCAATCCTTCATGGGACGCGATGACACCATCTTGAAACTCGGCGATGATCGCGGCAATCGCCATAAAAGCCGCCTCGGCCTCTGTTCGGTTATGAACCGGGATGTCCATGCCGAAACCGGGCACAATTCCTTTGGCCATCTCCGCCTTGATCTGCTGAATCCTCACGTGCATCTCATCATAAATTTCTCGGAATGATTCTCCTCGAGTGGGCGCCACAGAAGCTGTTTGCACAGAAGATGCAGAAGCATCTGGATCCACTGGAGCGGGCGCACCGGGTGCTGCGGAAACGGCTTGGCTTGTCTCTGCCGTTTGGGTATCCCCTGTTGCCGCCGGCGTATCGGCAGCCGCGCGTCCGTTTGTTTCGGCCACGTTTGAAGGATCTGTTGTGGCGGGTTGACCTGCTTTTGCTGAATCTTGTGGTCCTTTAGCAGCTGCTTTCGACTTTGTTGCTTTACCATTTGTCTCATGAGGAGCAGCCGTATCAACCTTCTTCGCCGTTGCACCGGATTTGTTGCTATCCGTTGCCTCCCCTGCAGCGTCAGCATCCGCGGTTGCCGTTGGATCTGTAACGGGTGCTTCCGGCTTTCTCTCAAGGCGTGGTTGTCCGATGGCTTCTCGAAAATCGTTTCGCAAATTCCAGGCAACGGCCAGAAGGCCTGATTCAACGGCATCGGCAAATTCTTGGGAGTCGGCATTGGAAACAACAACTTTCTCAAGGAAACCAATCAGATAATCCAGCTGCCGAATAATCATAGGATAGAGTTGATTCGGATGAAGGGTTTGGCCAAGCATCTCAAAAAATCGAATGAAGAACATCCTTAGCGGGTCGAGAACAACCAGAAACGGACTTCCTGGAAACCGATACCGAAGGTCACCAATTGCACTTTCCAGCTCTCTTTGGGCGCGGACGGTTAACGGTTCATGCTCCGTCAGCGCTTGAAGACGACCCCGCACATCTCTGGCCTGTTCCAAATCAAATGTTTCGTCCTGCCCTTGCCCTTGAAGGGCGGCTTCGTTCCCAATCTCAGCATCCAGATCTTCGAGGAGACCTTCCACATAATCATCGTTGTAATCCGCCGGATCGGTATTCGCCACATCAAGAGGATCTCCCTCAATAAGGTCAGCCAATTCTTCTTCAATCTGTTGAAGTTGGGGTTCAAGAACGGATCGTTCCTCCGCTGTCCATTCTGCGGCCGCATCAGCAGCTGCTTCTGCGGCATCCGCCTCGGCGGCACGGGTTGCGACAGGTTCATCCAAAATTCGTTGTCGGACACGGCGGGCCAGATTGACGGCTTCGTAACAGGGTCGATGCAATTCATCTGATTCGTTTTCCAAATCCAACGCCTCGATAAATGTGCCGAGCATATCAATGAGCTCGTCCATATAAACCACGATAGAATCAAGTTCCTCTTGAGTCACAGGTTCGGTCGCGTCGAACATTTCAATGAGTCCAAGAACAGTATCGACATAGTCATCAAGTTGGTCCACATACGTTTCTGGATCTTCAAAATCTCTAACTTGATCTTCAACAAGAGGGATTGGTCTTTGGGTGTTTTGTGTGTAGGTCTGTGAATAGGCTGGTGAGCGAAGGGTGTTAAGACGGTCTTCTATGGAGAGCAGATCAGCGACGATGGCAGCTCTTGTAGCCTCTCGTTCTTGAGCATCTCTGGTTTCCTTAGCCCGGACATCAGTGACATCTTTCTGTCTTTGCTGGGCGGTTCTCCCTTGTTCAATATCACCACTTAGGCCATCCCGAAGATTTCTGGTTCGAGCAAGATATCGATCAAATTCTCCTGGAAGGTGACGTAACATAGAATATCCGGGATGGGTTCGATCATAAAAAGGATTTCCCGCATCCGTTTGATTTCCAAACAACCGCTCACGCGCTTCCGGGGTGTCGTATCTGTTCAATAAACCATTCAAATCATCTGAAACCCGTTCGTTTGCTCGCAACCGATCACCAGAGTGAACATCTCGATTCCCAAACAGACCACCTATCGTTGTCCGGGCCTCATCATTGAACCTTCTCAATGGATTGAGTTGTAGCTCAAGTCCTGTTCTACCCCAGTTATCACCATCATCCGAAACCTGGTTGATTAACCGATCCCAGGAATCACCATTTGTTCGTATTTGAGCCTGTCTTACGGCTCTTCTTCTTAAAGAAGGTTCGGAAAGAGCAATCCCGAGAGTCCCAACCCCAAAAAAGGAACCCAATACCCCCACCCAGCTGGGAGATGTTTCAAACAAAACAGGAAGACCCCAAAGAACAGATAGAACTCCAAGTCCCGCGAAAGCAAAGAAAAGTACATATCGTAGTTCAGAAGAAACAGAAGCTCTTAACCTTGGTGTTAATAAATTCAGCCCTTCATTTAGCTGTTGAAGCTGACGAAGCGTATTCGGTGTGACCCCATCCGGAGAAGGCGTTTGTCTTGGTCGTGTCAGTTCACCAATCACGGGAGCCACTGCCATCATGCTGGCAAAAGAGTTGCGGTTTTCCATGGCTTTGGAGACCACCTCATCCGGTGCAAATTGGGCAATCAGGATCCCGACGATGGCTATTAACGAAGTTACGATAAGGGCCCATATCAAAATATGCAGGGCCCGACCCAATCGTCCTCTAAAAATTTGAAAGTCGCCTGCGGCAAAACGTACAAACAAATTAGGTGTCGCAACCACGCCATCGGCAACATCTCCCGACTCTGCAGCAAGTTGATCAACAGATTGATCTTCCGTTCTGGCGGTTTCGTTTTTGATGGCCGCTCGAAAATCATCGCGTAGAGAACGCAGTGTTTGTAAGACACCAGAATCAAGAGCAATAGCAAAGGGACGCTCATTGGCCCTTCTTCTCAAGTCATTCTCTCTTTCAAGCTTGGGAATAAGTTGACCGTTAAGGAAGTTAAAAATTCGGGGATAGAGCTCAGAAGAAGGATCTTCGCTTCTCATATCACGAAAGAGAAAGGAGAGCTGTCTCCTTAAATCCGTAAGAGAATTGTCATGTAAATTACCGGAATAGGTCTGTTCAAGTCTTCTGAAGGCTTCTTGTAGCTCTCTTTCGGCCCGCACGGTCAAAGGCAAAGAAGCATTGTATTCTGATCGAAATTCGGCATGCAAGGCCCGGCATAGCTTTAACGGACCCGCTTCAACAGCCCTGGTAAAATCCGTTTCCTGCCCATTGTTCGCCCTTATCAAGAGACCAGAATTTCTTTCAAGGGACCTAATAAGACTCTCCAGGGACAAAATAATATCCAGATGGGTTTCGGATGGGGTGCCGTCTTTATTCAAAAAATGAAGAGCAATACTGCCAGCCCGTCTGAAATCGCTTAGGGTTTCTTTATGCTGATCTTCCGGGAATCGCCCCAAAAGAGTTTCATAGGCTGCCTGAAGTCCTCTTTCGGCGCGTACGGTTAAAGATTCCACATCGGAATCAACAGCGGTCGAGGACTCCGTTGTGGTTGATGCTGCTAGAGAGGCAAACACTATAGCAACCACTCCCGACATACTGGCATAAGTGGATGAAGTTCCTGCCTCGCCAACAAATTCCTCCCATGGGGTGAAACCTGTGGCCAAAGAAAGAATAACCACAATCGCTAGAACAACAATGATACCCAATAACGCAAAATGGAGGACTTTCCCCCAAGTTGATTTAAATATTTTGAATTCACCAAAGAGAAATCGGAGAGCCAGATTCATTTCGGATCTAATCGCTCTGTCTATTCTTTCTGCATCTGGACGACTAAGCGTTCTTGCCGACGAGCTACCATCCAATCTCTCAAGAACGGGCAAGACTGTTAATGGTCTCCCTTGTGAATCTGCCTCTAATTTTCCTAACACAGGCTGAGGCACGGGAGAAACCGACGCACTGGTTGCGTTTCGATCAATAATAATGAGATTCCTTATCCGTTGCCAACTAAAGCCTTCAGACGCAATCGCGAGAAAAACACCACCCAGCGCAGTAAAAAGCCAAGCCATTACAACAAGGCCTGGCAGTGACTCTACAAGGGAATTTGAGGCTGTAGCACCAACGCCAGCTCCGCCTATACCGATAAATGCGGAGAATAAAGAAAGTCTTGAACCAGAAGAAGAAACACGATCTGTTGGACTGAGGCCGGGTCCTGCGGGGAGGGCCTCGATGATGGATTTCAACACCGCTGAAGTGTCATAGGCGGCCTCAAGGGTCTCACCCGGGAACATCCCTTGATTCTTGTAGTATTGAAGTCGTTTTCCAATTTCCACAATCCTCGCCACTTGAACCCTAGCTGGGAGATCTGACATGGTTTGCAGATAACTAACGATTTGTTCGATTTCCCCTGATTTTGCCTGATAATCCTTCTCCAAATCTCTTCGTAAAAGTTGGAACCGACCATACATGGTCGCTTCTTGATCAGGGCTTCCCACCATCACATCAAAAATGGCACGGTCTTCCGCACCAAGTTCTTCAGTAAGAGACCTGACTTCTTGCTCTTTTTCCTTCAACTTTTCCATTAGTTCATCTAGGCCTTCAATTTTCAAATCACCGATTTTCAATTCCCATGCTCTAAAATCTATTCTTCTGAAGGTTATAGGAGTAGCCGCTCTAATCATCCTTAAAAGTCGATCGTAATCAAAAGTAGCAGCCACAAAAACAATTAGGCCAATCGCCAGGGGCCATCCAAAATTTGAAACAATAGGAGAATCAGCCGATACATTTAGGAAGGATGCGGCCATGTAGGTGGGTTGAGTGGGTTCAATGGGGGTTGAGAGAACAGGGGCAACGACGTTGGCGGCTTCGGATGTGGTTTGGATAAGGGCAATCCCATCTCCCATAGGAAAAGCTACAGCCGGGATGACTAATATAATAAGGAGGGAGGCCACCAAAACAGCGTTAGACACACCAATGGGTGATGTGGGGAGCCAATTTCTGCTGGATTCTTTTGCCGGCTCGATTTCTCCGACCGCCACCGTGAACTCACCCATATCAAATTCCGTGGCTTCAACCAGATCCGGGTCAAGGGCTTCGGTTGAGAGGGCTTCATCCACCCTTTGAGCGAGGGCGTTGTCTCCGACTTGAACGGCACCGGAGGGTTTTTCTTTATGATCAACATTGGCTCGGCTTCTTTGAAGGGGACGAATCACCGCCAGGACCATGGCTCTCAGCAAATTGCACACCCGCAATCGTTCCATGATGCTGGCGCGGGCCAAGGTTAGGAACAGGCGCTCTCCGCGGAAAAGTTGGTCAAGAGGAGTTTGGTTGGCGGATAAGAAATCCAATGAGGAAAGGCTTCCGCCCACATCGGTGATTTTGGGGGAGACGGTTAAGACGGTTAAGTTGTGGCTTTTTAATTCCCGAACCAATCCTTGGCTGTGAAATCCTCCGGCAACAAGAATAGCGACATCTGTTGTGTCTTGATTGAGGTGGGTGGCCAATTTCCCGGCCATGGTTTTGTTTCGTTTGAGAGCCGCCCGGTAAAAATTTTCAAAGATGGTCCATTGGGGGGTCATCTCAGCCAATTGCATGGGAAGGGTATGGCCCAATTTTTCAAATCGGGAACTTAAACCGTTGATCTTCTCTGTTCGGGTTTCGTATTCGTACCATTCCTCTTCGGTGAGAACGTGCTCGGATAATTTTTGAAGCAGATGATAATCTTGGGTGAGGTAAGCAATCTCTTTTTGGCCGGTTGAGTTGAAAAGTTTGTTTTGAACCCGTTTTTCGTGTTCGCGGATTTCCGAGAAAAGGCCAGCGGGATCTATCCCTTCTGACTTCAACACATATTGAATGTAGAGTCCCATCTCAGGATAGGTTTTAAAATCAACACCATGGCGCCGAGCCAGTTTTTTGAGGTGTCCGTAATAGGCCGCATAACTCAATTTACCAGAACGGTATAAGGTGCTGAACTGAAGAAGGGTTTTGATCTCGGACTCGGTCATCTTTTTGACCAAAATATTTAGGATGGCCGCCCGCTCCCGTTCCACTTTTTTGAAATCAATGGAACCTTCCAGAAGAGCGGCGGAGATGAGCTCTCTTAAATTTTGTCCGGTGGCCGGGACAATGGAATCCAGATAAAGGACGTAATCCGGAACACCCAAAGTTCCTTTCTCAAAATCGTTTAATTTGGTGTCATAAACAAAATGGGATTTTCCGTATTTCTCTCTCTTTAATTCCACCAAGGCGCGTTTAAATTCGTTTAAGGCTGACTTGGCCCTCTCTTTCAAAGGAACCGAATCTTGAAGGGCTTTGACGTTGGCGTCGTATTCGGCCTGGTCTTCGACTCCTGTTATTTTCATGGGGAGAGAGACCGGTCCTTCTTCTCCGTCTCCTTGGAATCCGATGACCGCAAATTCCGGACCACTTAGGATATTGGCTTTGAGAAAGGCTTCTCCGGCTTGTCTCAGTTCTTTTCTGAATGGAAATTCGTTATAAAGGGAGTAGTCGGCTTCTTCAATATCGGCCCCTTCCAACCCCACCAAGATATGTTCCTCCTTATTAATAGTAAGGGCACGGCCAATCTCATCGATCACACCAGCAATGTTCTTTTGGGCTTCAAAGTGAAGGTGAGCATCTTGGACTAAGAGGACTGTTTTGGATTTGGGATTTTTGGAGAGATGAACTTCGTGGATGGTGGCATAAGGGGCAATGGCAACTTGCATCCAGTCTGGAACCCACTTCTTGGCCAGCTCGGCTTTTTTCTCTGTTTGGAGATCGTTTGAGATTCCTAGGTCGGTTAGGGCTTTTCCGCTGAAAGGGAGGGCCAAGCTCCCGTCCACTTTAGGGAGCGAGGCCACCAAATTCGAATGATCCTTTAGGGATTGTGCCGCTTCATAGGATTTCTTAATTTCTTCTCGTTGCTGGGCACGGCTTTGTCTCCTCTCTTCCCAAAAATTGGATTCTGCGGCATGTATCAATCCACTGTTCTGGATAGCAAAGAGAACCGTGATCACAACAACAGCAAGTTTTCGAAAAACTTTTTTGAAAACCATAGAGATCCTTATTAATAACGAATATTGAGAGGAGTTAGGGTACAGGTCGCCCAAACAGAGCTCTTTACATCTATACCTATTGTAAAAATGTCAAATTAAGATTGCCTTAAGATCTGGTAAAGTTTTGGTAACAATTTTTGGCAGGTTTGTTGCTAGATTGGCATTTAACTCGATAAAACAATCCTAAAATCGAATTAAATACAAAATCAGATATTAGAAATTCTTGGGGATTAAGAATTGGTGCTTAGGATTCAATAGGATTTAGAACCTCGTATTAGTATTAGGATTAAAATTTCAAAAAACTCCAATACTAATACGAGGTTCTAAATCCTATTGAAATCTTAAATTTGAAACTTTATTCTAACCAAAACGTTACTGGCCCCTCATTAACCAGTTCCACTTCCATTTTGGCGGCGAAGATCCCTTCTTTTACTGTTATCCCTCCAAGGCGGAGTTTTTGGTTGAATTCTTGCCAGAGTTCTTTGGCGAGGTCAGGTTTGGCGGCTTGATCGAATCCGGGTCGATTTCCTTTTTTGGTATCGGCGTAGAGGGTAAATTGGGAAACACTCAAGATTTCCCCACTGACTTGTTGGATATTGAGGTTCATCTTTCCGTTCTCATCTTCAAAGATGCGGAAGTTGAGAATTTTCTGGGCCAACCGATCCAGATCCGCTGGGGTCTCATCCTTCCCAATTCCAACCAGCAACAACAAACCCTTCCCAATTTCAGAAACAACTTGGTTTGACACAGTAACAGAAGATTTCTTCACACGCTGAAGCAGAATTTTCATGATGGAGAGATTTTACAAATAGTTTACGGTGGTCTGATCTAAACTCTTCAATTCATTGGTCATAATGAGGGAATGGAAAAGAAGAAATTTGATTTGCTCGAAAGAACAATGAAGTTTGCTTATGAACTCCGTCGCCTCTTACAAGAACTCAACCCGAATGATATTTCATCTGAGGATCGGAAACAGCTGCTCCGATCCTCTGGATCTGTTGGTGCAAATTATGTTGAGGCAAACGAATCAATTAGCAAAAAAGATTTTGTTCTCCGGATCCGGATATGCAAAAAGGAAGCCATGGAAAGCATGTATTGGTTAGAACTGATAAAAAGGACTGGTGACTCAAATAAGAGGGAATATATTGAAAAGTTCATTCAGGAAGCCAAAGAACTTGGAAGAATCTTTGGAGCCATTATTAACAAATGCCAATAACCCAATAAAAAAAGATTTATGGTTTTCTTTAACTTAGAGCTTCAATAGGATTTAGAACCTCGTATTAGTATTAGAGTTTTTTGAAATTTTAATCCTAATACTAATACGAGGTTCTAAATCCTATTGAAATCTTAAATTTGAAACTTACTCTTTTTATTAAGAACAACCCGACGTTGCTCCACAAGCCTCACACTTCAAACAAGTCCCATTCCTCACCATTGTGAACTGGCCGCATTCTCTGCAGGGATCTCCTTCGTAGCCTTTCATACGGGCTTCTTGGACTTGTTTGAGCAAGGTACGGGCAACATTGGGTTTGGGAGGAGCCACCACAGCAGAAGATGTGGCAACAGCCGTAGAGGTTCCTTTGGCACTGGCCGTGGGAATTGTTGGGGTGGGTTTTGAGATATCTAACTTTTGAAAGGATTCCTTCTGATCCACTCGAGATGAACGAGGTGCTTTGAAGGCAAACGGGGAAGGTTCTTTAAAAGGAACGATTCGTTCGGACATCACTTCTTCAGACTCAAAATCTTCATCCTTAACCGGAACCGAATCCACACCCAAATCCTCCGGCTTTACTTGCGCCAAATCTTGTCGATCCAGGTAGGAAATGGCGAGTTCTCTAAAAATGTAATCAATGAGAGAAGTGGACATCTTGATGCGTGGATTTCCTTGGACCATTCCATTGGGTTCGAATCGCGTGAACACAAAAGCATCCACAAATTCCTCCAAAGGAACACCATGTTGAAGGCCCAAGGAGACCGCAATGGCAAAACAGTTCATGAGGCTCCGAAAAGCCGCACCTTCCTTGTGCATATCCAAGAAAAGCTCGCCCAAATTGCCATCTTCATATTCTCCTGTGCGAAGGTAAACGGTATGTCCTCCTAATTTGGCTTTTTGGGTGTAACCCGCCCGCCGATCGGGGAGGCGACGGCGCTTGGCAATATAGCGATGAACAATTTTTTCTGCGATCCGCAATGGGATCGATGTATGAACCTCAGCTTCCGCGCTCACCGGTTCATCTTCGTCTTTGGTGGTATTTAAAGGTTGGCTGAGCTTCGAGCCGTCGCGATAGAGGGCATTGGCTTTGGTCATATAACGCCAAGATTGAAAGTACGCTTCCTTAATATCATCTAAGGTTGCTTCATTGGGAAAGTTGACGGTTTTAGAAATGGCTCCAGAAATAAATGGTTGCGCCGCTCCCATCATGTGAATGTGGGCCATGGGCTGAATGAAGCGTTGGCCTTTGCTGCCACATCGATTGGCGCAATCAAAAACAGATAAGTGTTCGGGTTTCAAGTGAGGAGCCCCTTCAATGGTCATGGTTCCGCACACATATTCGTTGGCTTCGGCAATTTGATCGCTGGTGAATCCGAGGAATTTTAAGAGGTTGAAATTCCAATCGTTCATCTGACCTTCTGGAATTTTTAAGGTGTTCAAACAAAAATCTTCGCCCAAGGTGAACTTGTTGAAAGCAAAGGAAATATCGAAAATCTGAGGCAAATTCTTTTCCAACTTTTCCACTGTATCATCCGGGAATCCTTTGGCTGCCAATGATTCTGGGTTGATGTGGGGACACCCTTTGAAGGTTCCGGCGCCACGACAATATTTCACAATGTCATCAATTTCTTGATCGGAATAGTCCAGTTTTTTGAGCGCTGGCGGAACGGAAGAATTGATAATTTTGAAGTAGCCTCCTCCAGCCAATTTTTTGAATTTGACCAGAGCAAAATCAGGTTCAATCCCTGTTGTGTCGCAATCCATGACCAACCCAATGGTACCGGTAGGGGCAATCACCGTGACTTGGGCATTTCGATATCCATGCGCTTCGCCCCCTTCAAGAGCACGATCCGCATCCTCTTTGGCGGCTTCCAAAAGATCCATCGGACAAAATTCGCCGTTGATCCCAAGAGGTTTGATGGTCAATCCTTCATATTCCTCTTCGGCCACGTTGTAGGCTGCTCCCCGATGATTGCGGATGACCTTCAACATGGAATCTTGATTGGCATAATAACGAGGGAACGGACCTTTGAAGTGAGCCATCTCAGAAGAGGTGGCATAAGCCGTAAAATGCATGATAGAAGTCAAAGCTCCACAAATGGCCATGGCCTCTTTGGAATCATAAGAGATTCCATTTACCATAAGATAGGCCCCAAGGTTGGCATAACCCAAACCCAGGGTCCGGTAGTCATAAGATTTTTGGGCAATGGATTGGCACGGAAACTGGGCCATTAAGACACTGATTTCAAGAACAATGGTCCACAACCGAGAAACATGACGATAAGCATCGATATCAAACTGGCCTGTGACCAGGTTGTGAAACTTCATCAGGTTGATGGAGGCCAAATTGCAGGCGGTATCATCCAAAAACATGTATTCGCTACAAGGATTGGAGGCATTGATGCGGCCATCCTCTGAACAGGTGTGCCACTCGTTGATGGTGGTATCAAATTGAATCCCGGGATCGGCACACGACCAGGCAGCGGTGGCAATCTCATCCCATAAATCTTTGGCTTGAAGTTCCTTGCAGGGTTTGGGTTCACGGCCTTGCTCGGCTGCTTTCTCTTTTTCGGTTCGCCAAAAGAGAGACCACTTGCTGTTGGATTGAACAGCTTCCATAAAATTGTTGGGAACGCGAATGGAATTATTGGAGTTCTGTCCGGAAACCGTGACATAGGCTTCTGAATTCCAATCGGTATTGTAAACAGGAAAGGACAGCGATTTGATCCCTTGTCTTGCCAGAGCAAGGGCCCGGTCTACATAATTATAAGGAACACACGCATTGATGGCGGCTTTGATGGCCGCTGCCAAACGGGTATTTTTCCGCCGATTGAATCGATCTTTTTCTTCTGTCCAAGCATGGACAGCCGCGATGATCTCGTTTAAATGCTTCTCACACATTTTGGAACCAGCCACCAGAGATGCCACTTTCTGTTCTTCCACCATTTTCCAGTTGATGTACTCTTCGATGTCTGGATGATCCACATCCAAGGTCACCATCTTGGCTGCGCGACGGGTGGTTCCTCCGGATTTAATGGCTCCGGCTGAGCGATCACCAATTTTCAAGAACGACATAAGCCCTGATGATTTGCCCCCTCCGCTTAAAGGTTCTCCTGCACCTCTAATTTCAGAGAAATTTGATCCGGTTCCTGATCCGTATTTGAAAATCCGGGCTTCCCGAACCCACAGGTCCATGATGCCACCCTCTTTGACCAGATCATCACTGACCGATTGGATGAAACAAGCATGGGGTTGGGGGTGTTCATAGGCATTGGTGGATCGGGTCATCTGGCTGGTGGTGGGATCCACAAAATAATGGCCTTGGGCCGGGCCATCAATTCCATAAGCCCAATGAAGGCCGGTATTAAACCATTGGGGAGAGTTGGGGGCTCCAACCTGTTTGGCCACAATCAGAAACATCTCGTTATAAAATACGCGGGCATCGTCCTCTGTTCCAAAATAGCCGTGTTTCCAGCCCCAATAGGTCCAACATCCGGCCATGCGATGGAAGACTTGGGCTGCATCGGTTTCGCTCGAATATCTTTTATTATCAGGCAATTTCGATAAAATGATGTCATCAGGAACGGACCTTTGTAGCCATTCCGGAACGTTGGGCTCATTCACCTTTTTTACAGCTTGGGGAACACCGGCTTTGCGGAAATATTTCTGGGCAATAATATCGGTGGCCACCTGGGACCAGCCTTTGGGGATCCGGATATTGTCCATCCGAAACACCACCGATCCGTCGGGATTGGTAATGGTGGAACTCCGCAAATCCCAATCTACTTGGGAAATTGGATCCTCACCGACGCGGCTATATGAGGGAGAAATTCTCAAGCCGTGTTTGTTACGCGATTTGGTTAGGGAATCGGTTGGCATTTTAAAAGTTACCTCTTAGAAAAAATTGGTTTTGGAAATCTTTCCACTTAAGTCGCCATGGCCACCATTATCATCTGGGACCAGCCCAACAACCCCCCTTTCATCATCTCCTTAGGGAAAACCCAGGATCACGTGCGAAGTCGGTTAGGAACCCTTTTTGTAGTGGTAGGTGAACTTTCTACCACAACATGTAGTTTTCTGTCAATGTCGGTTTTTCATAGGAAAAACCCCCATTTTTCGACGGGAAAAAATATTTTTTTGAACTCAACAAAAATTCTTTTTCCGTCGAAAAAAAAACCGGAGCTGACATTGGCGAGAAGATGAAAAACCGGCATGATTCACAAGTTTAGAATTTGGGATTTCAATAGGATTTAGAACCTAGTATTAGGATTAGGATTTCAGAAAAACTCTAATACTAGGTTCTAAATCCTATTGAAAAATCAATGAAAGAAAACTTTAATTTGGGATATTTTTTTGGGGGAGTTAGGCTTGAATAAAGACAACCATGCGGCGTTCGAGTTTTCCTTCTATGCCGAGGGATTCGACTTCGACGGCAATGAGGATTTGGATTTGGATGTTGTTGTCCAATAAGGCTTGCTTGCCAATGATGTTAAGTTCTTGGTTGGAGAGGATGATGATATCCAACACTTGAATCCCAGTGAGTTCTTGATACTTCTCCATGAACAGAACCAAGATATCGGCTGAGATATTCCCTGTTAAGGCGGCCACCGCCACATCAATCGGAAGGTTATCCAACTCATCTAAGGTCATGAAGACAAGACGGCCAGAGTCAAGAGCAGCCTGAAGCACCAGCGCATTGGGATCATTTGGTGTTCGGCGGATTTTTGCATCTAACTCAGCACGTGTCATGAGAACGGGCATATAGACTTTTTCTTGTAGCTGATCAGACACATCGTAAGCCTCTCGGATGGCTTGTAAGGGAGCCCCAGCATGAACCACGTTCATTTGAGATGGGGCGCTGGTAAATTGGGTTTGGGCTGCCACACCGCCCCTTCTTCCGAGTTCAACTCCCTCTTCACTTCGGTTCATCAGTTGGGAAAGGATGCCATTTTGATCAAACACCTCCACTTCAGCGTCTTCATAAGGCAGTACTGTGGGGACCACATTGGGGACAGATTGTTCATCCAAAACTTCCGTGGGCTGCTCAAAAATTCCCCCAGCAGGTTGTTGAGATTCAAAACGGAATGGGACAAATGTCCGGAAAGCAGACCGGGTCCAATGAATCCCCTCTTCACTCCAAATGGTCACACCCACCAACGGAAGAATCCATCCCATTGAAAGTCCGGCTGAGGCGCCAAAGATGACACCCATTGTCATGAAGGTAAGTTGGCCTACAGCTTTAACCATGGCAGAATCGGTTTGAACCCCAAAAAAGGTTCCTCCTCCAAAAGGATTTAAGTCCCATTCAAATTTAAGAGAGAGAAAAGCAGAAACCAATGATTCTCCCTTTAGCATGCGACCCAAGACAACAGACAGGATATGAGCGATTTCCTCAAAGAAAATCATGATGGCCAAAAAGACAAGAGGGAGATATCCCAGGTAAGTCGCAGCGAACATCACAACCATTGCAAAGGCCAGGTTCCGATAAAACCGAGGCTTTTCCATGGCGGCCACATCAGATAGCTTTATTCGTTCCAGCTCCCCCTTATCATTTAACGTCACAAAGGTTTTGGTGTCCGGATCATCCGCCAAGCCAATAATATTCTGTTTCGATAAAATTCTTTCCCCCTGTCCGTTTGGGAATCGTCTTCCAGAAGGTTGGTACAATACCAGCTTATTGCTCCTTCGCCCTTTGAGAAAATAAACACCAAAAGCTCCATTATAAAGATATTTTAAAAACTTAAACGTGGGCGAATATTTGATCCGCCACGGATCTTC
>MSYE01000249.1 GCA_002176905.1 bacterium F11
ATTTCGACTGCGTGTTTCGGATGAGGAGAACACTGTTTTTACCGAGATTCAAATACGCGTCTATCCGGATTCCGGCTCCATCCCTCCAAATCCGAATCCAGGTGAAAAGAAAAAATACGACAAGGTTTTGGATCTCACGCACATGGATCATGTGGATATTCCTTGCACAGATGGCGTCACGATCTATAACCGAGATGGGAAAAAGATTGCTCACCTAAGATGTTTAAACGCCATACAATCCATGGCCATTGGGGAAAGTGCCCCTCTTGGAAAGGCGTACTGGGTTGGAGAAAACGAGGAGGGAGACATCATTGCCGCTGGGACTTACTTTGCCATTGAGGAAGGGGAAGACGAACCCAAAAAAGTGTTGGTGATAAAATGAAGAAATTCCATTTTCCATTTTCCTACCTTATCATTATCTTATTCCTTTCTGGGTTGGTCACTCCGGTATCGGCTGACAATACAGGTGATTGGTACGACAACAATGATGAATACCATTCTTACATCAACATTTCGGTTCATCCCGGGCTACAAGGGATGGCGAGTCACAAGCGAACGATTAATTACAGTATTTTTCCGGACAAAGTTATTGTGGGAAATGCATCTGTGGCTCATATGGGAGAATATTGGGGTAGCATGACACGCGTCTATCTCATGACGTCACATGGGGCGAACAAATCCTATCAACAATACATCAACAATCATTGCTACTGGTATCCCGAACACCGAGATTACGATGACAAAGAGCACTTCCATACCCGTATACCAACAAACGGCATATCCCAGGGATCCTCTGGAAGCGAGAGGGATGAACTTAACAAATGGTTTTACACCCTGGCCGCCTTTCAACCCGAGGTCAAAGAACGCTTAAAGGAAACCGGGCTCCTCATGCCCACCATGCAAATGCTGGCCCGACGCACCCGTGTGAATTCCGATGCTGAATACCTAACCGGAAAACCCCACCCTGGAGCCTTTGATGATTTTGGTAACACCGATGCCATGGTGGCCATGGCCAGTGCCATGTCCCTATCCGCGCTTCCCCCTATGGTTCAAATTGAAGTCTTAGAGGAAAATTACGACGGAGAAAATAAAGCGGACTTTTTTGAACTCTCAGCTACCGAACAGCATCTTCAAACACCCGTTACCATCGCTCGGATTTTCCGAGGTCGGCACTACACCAAACGGATGGTTGTGAGCGCGGCCAATAGTTACGATTTGGATCCCAATCAAACGCTTGAATACAAATGGGCCCTTCTCCAAGGAGACCCCAATCTCGTTCAGATCCATGAACGAAACAGCGGAGAAGAGGCCGAAATTCTGATTGATTATCATCCTGAAACAACCATTGCGGGAACCAGCAAATTGACCAACCTGGTTGTCATTGGTGTTTTTGTAAAAAACAGCGAATATTATTCGGCTCCTGCTTTTGTGACATCCTTTTCTTTGCATAACGAGGTTCGCCATTACGACTCCAACACCAAAAAACTAATGAAAATTGACTACAACACCAATTATGTACACCCCTACCTATCAAGAAACAAATCCTGGTCTTCCGATGACTTTGTTTACGATTCGGAAGGAGAGTTAAAGGGTTGGCTGCGTCAGAAATCGGGTGAACCGGATAAATTTACAAAAGAAGGATTTCTCATTGTGGATGGGGATCTGAATGGAACCATACTTATGGCTCAACGGGTGAACTATGTTTTGAATGATTCTAAAAAGTTGGTTTATAATCCTTCGGGAAATCCTTTTCCTTACACGGGGGATTTCGATTCTCCTCAGATCACCATTACCCATCCCACACAAGGCCCTGCCGTTAGTGGAACCATTTCTTTTTCAGCGGATGCGACAGACAATAAAGAAGTTAGCAAAGTTGATTTTTATGTGGGGCGAGAGGAAAATCCCATCGGAACCGACACAACAGCTCCCTATTCCATCGATTGGGATACCACCCTCCAACCCGATGGATATACCAGCATTCGAGCGGTGGCCACCGATCCCTCAGGGAACACAGGTGAAGATTTTGGTTACATCTATATACAAAATGGTCCGGATGAGACGCCGCCCCAGGTTTTTTTCGAAATGCCCTATAAAGACGCCACGGTATCCGGACTAACCGATGTCTTTGTCATGGCCTATGATCAATCGTACGGATTGGAACCAAATGATATGGAGGGCAATCAAGGAATTGTATCCATTGACGTCTTTCTTGATGAGAATTCCCATCCCATGGCAACAAGTGAAACAAGTCCCCTCGAATTCAAATGGAACACAAATACCATACCCAATGGAACACATACCCTCACCGCCAAAGCCACGGATGAAGCCGGGAACATCGGAGAACAAACCATCACGGTAACGGTGACAAACGGAACGCCGTATATCCTAACTGTTACCAACGGAACGGGAGGCGGACCTTATGCCGAAGGGGATGAGGTGGCAGTCGAGGCCAATCCCCCGCCAGAGGGACAAGAATTTGATCGGTGGACAGGAGAAACAAATGGGATTGATAATATTTTCGTCGCTCATACCACCGTCACGATGCCTGCGGCTCACGTCGAAATCACAGCAACATATAAAACCGTCAGAGGAGAACCAACTTCCCCCCTCCCAACCGAGAAATTCATAAATTATTTCTATCCAGAAAGGAATGAAATTGTAGAAATCCCCTGCGAAAAGCGCGTAACCATCATTAACCGGGATGGATTGGAATTGAATCACTTATCCTGTAAAGGCGCCACCCGCCATAACGGAACCTTGGGAAAAGCCCGCTGGAACGGAAAAAATACAAACGGAAAAACCTATGCTGCGGGGACATATACCGCCATTGAAAAGAGCAGAACCCACAAGGTGGTGATTCTCAAATGAGGGTGAAATATGTCTTCATCGTTAATCTTTTCCTTTTTTCTCTATCGGTTCAGGTAGGAAACGTTGGAGATGACTACATAAATTTGGATGGGGAGCACAAACCGGGAAGCACAATTACCAATAAGGTGGTGATGTTCCGATGAAGAATAAAAATAAAAGGACGCGCTGGGCCTGCGAGGGTTCCGCACCAAAAAGATTGGTAAGAAAAAACTTTAAAAAAGAACCGAAAAAAGAAAATTTAATCAAGAATAGAAAGTACCCTC
>MSYE01000250.1 GCA_002176905.1 bacterium F11
TAACCGCAGGTCCGGTTTTCACAGCAATAACGACATCGGTCAGGGAGGGATGAACTTTATCAGAACATGTCACAAGAATTGTGTTGGCTTTCATTTCTTTGGCTGCCCGTAATCCCTGCTGGACAAATGCAGTAACACCACTGGCGGCAATTCCCACCACAACATCGCCTTTTCTGACTTTTTTTTCGGACAAGGCGTCGGGCTTCTGGTCCGTTGTCTTCGGCCCCTTCTTTGGACCGAAAAACAGAGGACCGTCCTCCCGCCATAATGGCTTGAACCAGAGATGGAGGCGTTGAAAAGGTGGGGGGACATTCAGCAGCTTCCAAAACACCAAGGCGACCACTGGTTCCAGCCCCCATAAAAAAGAGGCGCCCATCCTGCCGCAAAGAAGAAACAATCAATTGAACAGCCTTGGCTATTTTGTTGCTGATTAGCCTGACAGCCCCGGAAACTTTCTGTTCCTCCTTATTAATTATATGGAGGGCTTTCAATATAGAAACACGATCAATAGAACGGCTATGGGGATTGTTCTGTTCGGTAGGTAGTTCATCAAAATGTAATGACATGTTGTTGTTATTTTTACCAAATCTGAAGGGGTCAAGTCTCTACAGTCGACATATTAATCGCTGAAAAATACAACTGTCTTGGCTCACCATCAAAATGTCGACTGTAGAGACTTGACCCCTTCTATGTGCTAAATTCTGGGTCTATGGCAACGCAATTGGAAGATTTGATTGGGTCTAAGTTGGTTATTGGGTTTCCCGGAACGAAAATAACACCTCAAGTCATTGGGCAGTTTCGGGCCACCCATGCGGGTGGCGTTCTTTTTTATCGCATCAATTTTCAATCCCCAGACCAACTCCGCGAATGTATATCCAACCTGGAAGAAGCTCTTCAACGGAAACTCCTTGTTTGCGTGGATCACGAAGGGGGAAGGGTCATCATGTACCGCGATGGGGTGACCATTTTCCCGGATAACTTGGCCTTTGGCCACACCCAAAACGTGGAATGGGCAACAAAAGCAGGAACCATTGCCGCCAAAGAACTCCGGGCATTGGGTACTGATGTGAATTTTGCGCCGGTCTTGGATGTCCTCACCGATGCGTATTCTCCCAACATTGGAATTCGTTCGTATGGAAAAGATCACAGTTTGGTGGCCAAAATGGGGGCCGCCTATATACAAGCTCTCCAAGCAGGAGGAGTTTCCGCTACGGCCAAACATTTTCCCGGGAAAGGTCACGCACCCGTTGATGCCCATCTTAAACTTCCCACTATCCTCTCAACATGGAAAGAGATGAAAGAAGTCCATCTGCAACCGTTTATTCAAGCCATTCAAGTTGGGGTAGACGTGATGATGTCTTCTCATCCCAAATATCCTCGACTTGATCCCAATCCTTCCAATATAGCCACGTTTTCTCGTCGGATCATTACCGATTGCCTGCGCGACGAATTGGGATTTAAGGGCGTCATCTCAAGTGATGATCTGGAGATGGGAGCTGTAACCGAAACAACCACAATTGATATTGCCGCTGTAAAGGCGGTGGCAGCCGGACACGATCTCATTTTGTCGTGTCACGATTTTGATAGCGAGAGAAAAGTTTTTCAGGGACTTCTTGAGGCTTATCGGGGACGATTGTTGCCTCTGGATGAACTGGAAGAAAGTGTGGAACGAATCCATCAACTGAAGAGCAAACGACAGCAACGGTTTGAAGGCTCACCCGGCCCTGACCCAGAAGGACAAAAAACAGCGCTTCAGATCGCTTCCGCCGGAACCCGAATCCTACAAGACAACGCCCAAATATTGCCCATTTCCTCTTCTTTGAGACAAAATGTGGGGGTTGTCTTTCCCAAATTATCCTCTTTTGCCAAAAAAATTATGATTGAAAAAGATTTTGAGGATGAAAAAACCGCCCTTCACAAACGATTGGGCCATTTTCCAGGTAAACACGTCATTGAAACCTATGCTATTGACCCTCAAGAAACCGATATTGCATTGGCCGGCCAATTGGCGATTCGGTCTTCTGTGATTCTCTTTTTCTGCTTTGATGCCCATCTTTTCCCCAACCAACAGAAAATTCTCAAAGCTCTTCAAAATACCCACACCAAATTGATCATCATTCTCATGAGAGACCCTTATGATCAGGCCTTTTTAAGGCCTTCCGATGTTGGCGTCACAGCCTTTGGATTTCGGGGATGCCAAATCGAAGCGGTGTTAAACACCATCTATGGCCAGAACTAAATCCCGAAAGGAAACCCATCTCATTGTTGATGTGGGGGGAACCAAAACACGTCTATTTTTGCATTCTCACCAAAAAAGCATTCCTTTAACCACGCAATTTCGAACAAATCGTCCCAGGTTGGTCCAGACTCTTCGAAAATTCATAAAAAAACACAGAATCAAAGATTTTTCTCTTCATGTTGGGCTGAGGGGAGTTTGGACACCCCAAGAAAAGTCCTTATGGAGAAAAAATCTTAAGAAGCTCACGCACCAGGTCACGGTTCATTCCGATATTGAGTTGGCCCATGAGACCCACTTTGGTAAGGGTCCTGGCCTTGTGTTAAATGCCGGCACCGGGTCCATTGCCTATGGCCGAAACAAGAATGGAAAGACCGCCCGAGCTGGGGGATTGGGACCTCTATTTGGAGATGAAGGATCAGCCTTTTGGATGGGGAAAGAGTTCCTAAAAAGGGCGGACCATAAAAATCGTAAAATATTGATAATCAAAAGCTACCTTAGAAAACTTAACACAATATATGAGGTTTCCAAAATTGGTTTTTCTTTGGTGAAGCGGACTGCTATCCCTTCAAAAACCAGGTTGAAGTCAAGAATCATCAAAGAGGCTCATCACCATCTCCTTGCACTGGTTCGCGATGTAATCAACCAGTTAAAGTGGAAAGGGACCTGTCCAGTGGTTTTAAGGGGGGGTCTTTTCGAAAATAACGCTTTCCGGAGGCAGTTCATTTTCGCTATAAATCAAGAAAAAATAGAAGTATCGATCAAAAAAACTTCATTTTAATATGTATTCATCATGAATTGGATTGAGAGTTTGGGTCAATGAGGATTGAGCATTCCTAAGGTCCATGTACCAAATAATCTTCAATTCTCAGGAACCCAAAC
>MSYE01000251.1 GCA_002176905.1 bacterium F11
ACTCCATTGGCTGCCAATTCATTCAGACAACAGGTTAAGAGTCGATCTGTAATGGCTGAGTTGAATTTTGATACAACAATTCCGATTTTTGATGATTTTTTAATTTTCATGTTGGTAACAAATGTCCCATTTTTCTTTTTTTGGTGGATAAATAGCGTATATTATTTGGGTTTGGTTTAACAACAAGAGGAATCCTTTTGGTTATTTTAAGACCGTATCCCTCTAGGCCAACCACTTTTCGAGGATTGTTTGTTAAAAGATGAATGGTGGTGAGTCCCAAATCACTTAAGATTTGAGCCCCAATCCCGTAGTCCCGAAGATCAGCAGGAAATCCTAGTTTTTCGTTGGCTGTGACCGTATCGAAGCCTTTCTTCTGTAAATTATAGGAGTGGAGTTTGTTCATCAAGCCAATTCCGCGTCCTTCTTGATGCATGTAAAGAACAATGCCACTCCCTGCTTTCTGAATGGCAGACATGGCCTGTTTGAGTTGAAACCCACAATCGCATTTTAATGATTTGAGAACGTCTCCCGTGAAACAAGATGAGTGAACTCGAACCAACACATTCTTTTTGTTATCGATGGGTCCTTTGACTATGGCCAAATGATGTTCGCCCAAAATCTTATCCTCATAAAGATAAAGGGTAAAATCCCCGAAATCGGTTGGAAGAGAGGTTGTGACCATTCGGTTAACCAGCTTTTCATTTCGTCTTCGGTAAGAGATGAGATCTTGAATGGTAATCATCCCAAGACCATACCGTTTGGATAGCTTTCTTAATGCCGGTAGGCGCGCCATTGTCCCATTTTCGTTCATGATTTCACAGATAACGGCGGCGGGAGCCAAACCAGCCAATTTTGCCAAATCCACTCCTGCTTCCGTGTGCCCCGTTCGAATCAGAACCCCTCCCACTTGGCTTCTCAATGGAAATACATGCCCGGGTTTTGCAAGATCTTGTGGATGGGTTTTGCGATCAATAAGAGCCAGAATGGTGCGGGCCCGATCAGCGGCGGAGATACCAGTGGATGTTCCTTTTTTAACGTCAACACTCACTGTAAAGGCGGCCTCTCTCAGTTCGGTGTTTTCCGATACCATGGGGCTCAGTTTTAATTTGTCCAATCGTTCTCCTGACATGGGAACGCAGATCAGGCCCCGTCCATGTTTGGCCATAAAATTAATGGCAGATGGGGTCACCTTTTCAGCGGCCATGACAAAGTCGCCCTCATTTTCTCGGTCAGGGTCATCAACGACAATCACCATATTTCCTTTTCGAATTTGGTGAATGGCTTCTGGGATAGGGGTAAACTTTTTCTTCATTTTGCTGTTATGAACTTTTTAACGTATTTGGCAACAACATCAACTTCAAGGTTAACCGAGTCTCCCACAGAGAGCTTTGAAAGGTTTGTTATCTTCAAAGTATGCGGAATAATGGCTGAACTGAAGGTATTTCCTTTGATATCGACAACCGTAAGGCTAATTCCATCAATTGTGATCGATCCTTTGGGAACCAGATAGTTAATGATATATTTTGGTGCTTGGAACCAGATATCAACGCCTTCCTTTTGGTCGATGATGGAATGAATTTTCCCAATCCCATCAACATGTCCTTGAACCAAATGCCCACCGATCACATCGTTAAGTCTCAAAGCTTTTTCGATATTGACCCGATCGCCAATTTTCCACCGGTCAACCGATGTCTTTAATCGGGTTTCCTTAGATACATCAAAAATGAAGATATTGTCCTTCGCTTTTCGAAGTTTCTTGCTAATTGTGAGGCATATTCCATTGATTGCGATACTATCGCCGAGCTTGTGCTTTTTTGAGGGGAATTTTAATCCCACTTGGGATTTGGACTTAAAAACAACTGGATAAGTCTTTTCAACTATACCTGAAAACATCTTTTAAAACCTCCCATGAATTAGAATATCTGATCCAAAACGATTGATTACTAGTGAAGAAAGCCTTGGTACCTTCTTTGGCGATGGCCATCCCTGTCCATCAACCACAGTGGCGGCTTGGGCTCCTCCCAAAATCTTTGGGGCAATAAACAAATAAATTTCATCGACTGATCTATTCTTAAGGAAGGACCAGTTTGTGGTTCCCCCTCCTTCTATAAGAAGTTGTGTTACATTTCTTTTCGCTAAAATCTTAAGAAGATCTTTTATTTTGAATGTCCTGTTTTTATAAGGAAGAACAAGAACCTCATTTCCCTTTCGTTCAAATTTCTGGATTCGATGTCGGTTAGCTCTTTTTGATACAACAATAAGAGTGGATCCTTTTTTTTCATTATAAAGCCGAAGAGAGGAAGGGGTCCTCAAAAGGGGATCCAAAACAATTCTCAACGGATTGGGACCTTTTCCATGCGACGTAAGTTTGGGATTGTCACATTGTGCTGTTGTGGCCCCAATAAGAATGGCATCCGATTCGCTTCTTAAGTGGTGGACAAGGCGTCTTGAAGCAGGGGTGGTTATCCATTTTGATTTCCCCTGATAGGAAGCTATTTTCCCATCCAGGGTCATGGCTGATTTTAAGATAACATACGGGCGATTCTTTTGAATCCAGGTAAAATATGTTCTGTTGATGTTTTTGGCTGCTTCGCCTTCAAGTCCAACAACAACCTTTATCCCTGCCCTCCGTAGCATGCGGATTCCTCTGAAATGGACCTTGGGATTGGGATCATGTGTGGCAATAACCACTTTTGCAATGCCGGCCTCGATGAGGGCGGGGGCACATGGGCCTGTTTTTCCCCAATGGGTGCAGGGTTCAAGGTTCACAAAAACAGTGGCACCTTTGGCTTTGATTCCAGCCTTCTTAAGGGCCATAATTTCGGCATGCGGACCACCAAAATAAGGATGGTAACCTTCGCCCACCACTTGACCGTTTTTAACGATAACGCATCCAACACAAGGATTGGGACTAACCTTGCCTTTTCCATAGGAAGCAAGAGTCAGAACTCTTTGCATGTATACGGTTGCCGTATTTTTAGTTGGTTCTTTCATTTAAAGAACAGATTCACAATATGTGACCCGCGAGGTTGATGGTTTCAATCTAAAGGGTGATTTGGATTCGATCCAATCGAGTCAAGGTCTCTGGTGAGAGCTCCTGAT
>MSYE01000252.1 GCA_002176905.1 bacterium F11
CCCTTTTCCCTGGCTTGACCAATTTCAATGGAGATTTTGTCCAGGCGCTTTCCTCGCAAGAAGGGGTTCCGATACGAGACATGAATATGATTGATCTCAACCGTGCCCTTGGAAACAGCCAAGAAACAGTTCGAACCCATGCCAGCGAAGAAGCCAGACCGCTATCCGATGAGGGGCCTGTGTCGCATGATTATCGAAACTTGGATGGGACATGGAACACCCAATTGATGGAAGTGGTGAACACCTATAACGCGGTCGGCCACTTGGATTCCTCTGTCGGGAACGGATCCAGTTTGAGTGGGGATGGATTCGGTAACATTACCCGATCCGGTGAGATGTCTTTTGATCAAACAGCAAACCAATGGGTCCTTGATCAGGCCGGCATCGTCCAACAATTTGAGATTATCAACAACCAAGCCAAAATGATCACAAGTCGTTCCATCTCTGATACCCGATCGAAGGATCGCGGAACCAACCATCAAGAACTCACTGTTCGAAATACCTATGATGACAATGGAATTCTCACCGGTGTTATTGGGCGCGGAACTTTTGTGTCTGTTGATGCGTCCCGTAACGTGACCAGGGGAACCCTCACCCAACGGTATGATTTGAATCTGTTGCGGTT
This sequence comes from bacterium F11, assembly GCA_002176905.1. The sequence goes on from MSYE01000252.1 coordinate 626, forward strand.
GACCGGCCAAGCCAAAGTCAAAGAAAGTGTGTCGGAAGGAAACACCTTGAACGTCGATGGATCCACCGGATATCAACGTACCGTGGTGACCACGCGGTATGATCGAGATGGCCGCATCCGGGATATCAGTGAGCCAGACGGTGATGATTCGGTTTTCATGGGTGTGCATGCTCTTGGAACCAGCCGCACCGATGATGGGTACGGAAACATCTCGGTTTCAAAAATTGAACAACGCTACGATCAAGAGCTCACCCTCAAATTTGGATCCGGAAAATTGGCCACCACCATCAACAGGGGAAATACTTATAACCGCGATGGATCGTCTGCCAAGACCCTTTCGGTTCAGACCAACATTTATGATGCGGATGGAAACGGAAAACTGGTTGATGCCGAAGGGGATGTGGAGGTGGAAGCCAATGATGGATTTGGCAACATCACCAACACCCATACCGATCAAGAATTTGATGAGGATCTGTTGGTTGAGACCGGTCTCCTCCGGCAGAGCCGAACTCTTTCTTATTCTCATACCAATGGGGTGGATGGCACCGAAAGCGAACAAGCCACACCCACCCAATATGCCTATCGATGGGATCGGGGTGAGGCGGATGATCCCAATGATGATGCCATTATTGCCACCATTGAGAACGGAGACTTTTTGGTATCTGAAACAAAAGGGCAGAGTGTGACCTTTTCAGAGGACTCTTATGGGAACCGCACCCATTCTGGTCCTCAAGATTTCTTCCTTACCAATCAGAACGAACTTGATAAGGGTTGGGATCAAGTTAATTGGGATGCCATTAATTGGAACCAAGACTGGGACCAAACCGAAAACACCCAAACATATATTGTGGTCAACAACCAATTTCGCGTTGGCGTGAGCGAGACCGCCACCCATTCCATTAATGTTGATGATACCACGAGCAACCAAGTCATGACCGTGACCAATACCTATGATGAAGATGGCCGACTGATTGGCGCCAGTGGGAGCGGAACAGGAGATTCCCACGAGTATTATGATTTCGAGACGGTCATCCGCGAACAGGCTATTGAGAAAGGATTTGATGTTGATGCGATCCTTCAGGACGTGGAATTGGATGAGCAGGGTCGGATTGATAATGAGACCAAAACCGAAACCCAACAAGTTTTTGTTATTCTTTTTGGTCAGGCCCGGATCTCCGAACAAAACACGGTGACCACATCAACAACGTGGGATCGGGTGGATTCAAACCAGAGCATGAGTCTTGGATATGATTACGATAACCATGGCCGGTTGACCGGTGCCACAGGAAACGGGTTCTCTGCCACCGTGGATTCATTTGAAAATGTTACCAACGGAACCATTGAGCAAGAACTGCGCGCCATCAACGGTCAAGCCCGCGTGGTGTTCAATCACAGTGAGGTCCGAAACCGAAACACCGATGGTTCCTTTGGTCAACAAATCACCAATATCCGAAGCTCCTATCACGATGATGGGCGATTAAAAGCAGTGACAGGGGATGGCCGAACGGAGAACAACGATGGTTTTGGGAACATCACCACCGCCACCATTCAACAGATCTACAAACAAAGTCTGATTGACCTGATGGGTCTCCAGCGGATTGAAAAATCCATTAACAGTGCCCAAACCCGCAACCGCGATGGCTCCACAACCGATCAGACCAGCACAACGGAGAACACCTACAACGAAAAAGGCCGGCTGGTGCACGTGGAAGGGGATGTTGAGTTTACGTCCAACGATGGATTCGGGAATTTGTCACAAGGATACACCGAGCAGGAATATGATTCTGTTCTGCTAAGAGCGACCGGTTTGGTTCGGATGGCACAAACCAGCACCTATAGCAAATCCAGCAATCTTGACCGCAGCGAAACCGAACAAGTGACCGTCACCAAATTTGCCTATGATGAGCGGGGGCATGGAAAGGTAGCGGAAGGCCTTTGGACCGAAGGCATTACCGAAGGTCGAAGCGCTTCCCTATCCAGAGATGGTTTTGGAAACCAAACCTGGTCTGGCGATTTTCTTGGTGACGGAACGGTATCCATTGAGAATTTTAATGAGTCGGCATGGAGACGAGCCGAAAGCATTCAGCGTTACATTATCGTCAACGGCCAAGCCCGCGTGGCCCAATCAATTAATACCACCCACACCATTGATACTGTTCTTCAAGCCAAAGGAATCATCTCTCTCAACCATCAAACCATCATTGTGAACAATCAATACAATGAAACAACCGGGCGTCTCCTTTCGGTGTCCGGCTCCGGGACCTTTGAATCTACAGATGGATTTGGTGGGGTCACAGACGGAAACATTACCCAAGTTTATGGCATCGTAAACGGACAAGTCGATATGTTAACCTCCGATACCCTGACCAACACCCACAACAGATTGGATAATGCCCGTTCCGATCAGCGGATTGTGGTACAGAACACCTATAATGAGGATGGACTCCTTGTGGC
>MSYE01000253.1 GCA_002176905.1 bacterium F11
GATTAGGACAGTCTACCATGGACTTCCAAAGGGTTTAATAAAACCAACCACAAGCAAGGGGGCTTACTTTGCCTTTTTAGGCCGGATATGCCCCGAAAAAAGAGTCGATCGAGCCATTAAGATTGCCTTGGAAATGAAAACCCCTATTAAAATTGCCGCCAAAGTCGACCAAGTGGATAAAACCTACTTCCATGATGAGATTGAACCTCTACTCAAAAATACATATGTTGAGTATATTGGAGAAATCGGGGAAGGCGAAAAAGAGGATTTTCTGTCAAATGCCATTGCTCTCCTTTTTCCCATTGATTGGCCCGAACCCTTTGGATTGGCCATGATTGAAGCTATGGCATGCGGTGTCCCTGTTATTGCCTATCGTAGGGGTTCCGTTCCTGAAATTATTGAAGAAGGGGTAACAGGATATATAGTGGATACCTTTGAAGAGGCCATAAAAGCCGCTCAAAAGGTTGGTTCGATTGACCGTCAAAAATGCCGCCAAAAGTTCGAAGAAAAATTCACGGCCGATCGAATGGCCCAAGACTACATTTCAACATACGAAAAAATCATAAGGGATAAAGAGGTCAAAAAAAGACCCAATCAGAATTTCCAGGTGACCACAAATTGAATACAGCCATCCTGGAATCGATCCTCATTCCGTCAACCCCATCAGCCTCAATCCATCAGGGACTCATGTTCCAAGAACTCCTAAACAACAAATTAAGATGGGATACCAAGCGGGTTGCTTTATATCTGGACAAAAACCTTACCCCCTTTGTATCTACGCCGTTTTCATCATTAACCGACTTTAATGCTTTCTTAAAAACAACCCATACTTTGAAAACAAATAAAATTTTTCATCCCACTTTATTAAACAAATTCCCCCCAGCCAAAACCGTCATTTGTCCCTTCCTGGGAGAAGACCTCAGAAGTTTTCTTTTAGAGAATCCCGATCAGCTCATTCCCAGCCTAAACGCCCTGAAAAACTATTTCCGGACTTTGAACTGCATCAAAAAAAGAAAAGATAAGCTGAGAGTTCCCCCAATCGTTACCGAAATGAACGCAAAGCTCGAGACATTCAATTCCGAATTCCAATATTTATCCAAGGTGGTTCAGACGCTTCAATCATTGAAAGATTCAAATATTCAATTTGACTATGGGGGAGGAATTGAAGATCCTCATATGGGCAATTTAAGAATTTATCACGAGGGCGGGGTGATGCAAGCCTTTACGACTGATTTTGACTGTTTTTCAACTTCCATAAACGAAGATTGGTCTTTTGGCTATTTCTATGCAACAACGCGATGGCTCCGCCACCATTCAGACCATCTTAAAAGAAAAATAGATTATTTCATGGAATATTTTATCGAGTCGGATCTTAAACGAAAATTCATGTTTCTTCTTGGGGCTTTTTCGAGCTTTTGCGGATATAGCGACGGTCTCAAAAAATACCTTCAAGAAGGTGATATATCTCATTTCAAGTCTGAATTCGTGGCATTTAACCTGCTAGCAAAGGACGTTATTCATGCCGCAATCAATTTATCCTAAAAACTTGATTTTGGGATTTCCGGACTTATCAGAAAGATTTGGTCTCAAGAAAAATTTATTAGTGCCTCTTAAAATAATTAATGATGCCGGTAATGATACCGGTTCTCAAGGTGCCACTCTTTATATTTGGTTTTGTTCTGTTTTTTTTATTTTGAATTCCCTTCCCCATCAAGCTGCTTTTTCCCTTACACAATATCCCCTTCTAAAATATTATCTTCTCATGCGGTTTCCCTGAAAACTGGCACCTGGAGAACCGGTACCGACTCCCGACTCGGTACCGACTCTAACTAATGTCGAATGTCGAGATCTGACCCCATCTCCCATCTCCATCTCTTACTTTTTAACTTTGCATTTTGGAAGCCACGATTTGATTTTTTCAATCTCTTCTGGCGAAATATTGTTCTTTTTTAGATTTAAGGATTTTAGTCTTTTTAACTTTTTGAATTCCGATGGCAACCGGGTCAACTTGTTTTTGGCCAAGTTGAGTTTTTCTAGGCTCTGCAGTTGTCCCATCTCCGCAGGAAGGCTCGCAATTTTGTTGGAACTTAAGTTGAGGACCTTGAGATTTTTTAATTTTCCAATTTCCGGTGGAACAGACTGAAGAGTATTGTTCGCCAGTTGAATTTGATTCAGATGGGTTAAGTCGCAGATTTCTTTCGGAAACGCGTCGTACTTAGGCGTTACAAAGGGCATGAGGAAAAGGGTGTAGCCTTGAAAGGTGGTGTGTTGGACTTTGTTTTCAAACGGATTTGAGGAAGCCGTTGCCTTTTGAACATTTTCCTTTTGCTGATGGCTTGCCTGAGACGCTTCTTGGTTCTTTGCTTTTACGTGTACCAGAGCCTCCTCGTACGCGGAACTATCCAAAATGGATATCGGAATCTTCTTTGAGGCACCTTTGAGCTTTTCAACGCGACCCAGAAAGCCTTTGGTGTCCGCCGCGGTTTTGGGACTAAGCTTGGTTCTTCTTTCCCTTGCCATGGCTTTTTTCATGTCACGATTCGGGTCCACAGCCAATCCAGAATAACTGGCCCCAGCCCATATCTTCTTAATATTATGAAAGTGGGCAATGGCCTTTTGGAAATCCCCAACCGCCATTGAGTTCATCGCTATATTGTGGTTGACGTTGACGGCCATCTTTTTGTTGATCCGGGCTCTTTTGTTGTTGAGGTCGGCTTCCGATAGAGCCTTCTCCCATATCCCAATGGCGTCGGTAAGCATTTTTTTGTCCTGAGCGGTAATGGGTCTCTTTTTCATGTTTTCGTAGGCCGTCATACTCATTGACAGAGCCTTATCCAAATCTCCGTATTCTGCCCCCTTGCCCGAAAACAACGCAAATTTGGTTTTCGAATAATTTGGAACCAAGAGTGTTTTTAGACGTTTCTTCACATCATTTCTCGTCTCTTTGGCCATTTTGTTTTTGAAAAGAGTGGGGTTGTAGGTTTGGTTATTTTTTTTCAGCGCCTCATCCAGAGATTTCTTACTGGACATGCATCCGGTCCCGAAGCGGTCCTCAGGGGAAATTC
>MSYE01000254.1 GCA_002176905.1 bacterium F11
GTTTATGGACTTATCTCTTTGTCTTAATTGAGTTATCTATTGCCATGCGCATGCCACCCAATGAAGTGGCCAAAATGACCCTTCCGATATTAACAACCGAATGGCCAGGGTTACCGGCAAAGAGCCTTGTAAAAGAAATCCATGACATATCTGACATCTCAGATGATGTGGCCCTCAAGGTGGAATGGCAGCTGGTAAACGAACATATCCAGGAAAACCCTGATAGTGACGTGATTGTCTACTACACCGGAGCCGCCCACACCGGACAACCTATTATCAATCCTCCGGAAATTACCGAAAAAGAAATTATGTCATCATTGTATATGATGAGTTGGTTTCCCTTTGATGCCGAGAAAATGGACCGTCCATTCGAGGAGGTTATCAAAGACGCCAAAGTTGTCAGTAGACCTTCGATACCGGACCATGTCATGGAAAGGATAAATGAGTCAATGGAAATGGGTATGGATGTTTATCGAAAGGTTGTTGGTTCACAGGGACTCCTCACAACAAGAACAAAAGAATCTCTCCAGGCTATGGGTATTGATCCTCACTCCTTTCAAGGAAAGGTGATGAGGGGACCCTGGATGGAAACCAAGCGTTATTTGTTGCCAGGTTTTCTGTGGCTTCTGCTTGTTTATGGAGGAGCGAATCTAACAGGAATTAACCCTGCTGGTCCGGTGTCTGTTACCATGGGAATTTATGTTCTGATGTGGGCTGGTCTCCGGTTTGGGTTGGATCATGAGGGTGTCAGCTTAAGAAATGTTTGGGTGAGTCCTAAGTTTTATGCCGGATTGTTGATGGGATTGCTGGCTTATTCACCAATTCTTTTTGGGGAAACCACTTTCTCGATAACGTCTGTTTTCTCACTCCTTGTATTCTTAAGTATCCAGGGCCTGACCGTCGGTTTGGCGCATCTTTTTCATATGGGGGTCAATTTTTGGGATACCCGTCGAACAGAGACCAAGCAGATTGCGGAAATTTTGGATCAAAAAGAAGAGTTCTGGAATTTGAAGAATGTTTTTGAGCGTCCTTTTGAATCCGTGGGCCATAAAGTCAATTTGGGCGAAGCCAAAATTTTGGATATTGAGCTCTCTCAAGCACGTGATGTTAAGGGCATCATGAAGAAGGTATCCACTTTAAGTGAAGATTGGCACGTGGTTCTTCATTTGGCCCCAGTAATTCAAGGGGAAGAGGAACAAATGGTCCGTGCCGTAAACCATCATTCGATGGAATTCCCTCCCAACCTTCATTTGGTTCGCCAGAGCCAGTTGCCCAATCCCGCTCAATATTCTCTGGAACAAGTCCTTCAATCTGCATTCGGAAAAGACCAGGATTCTTCCCAAAAAACAACCATCGCCCATTTGGTATGGATGAGAACCAATGAGCAAAGACAGTGGGAACCCTTCCCCACCGAAGGGCTTTCCTTTGGAGGGTATGTTTTGTCGATAAAGAATATTGTTCCCTATCTCATCGATGTATTGAAGGGATGGGCAAGGCATTTTCCAATTGAGATTATGATAAGGGGACAACGCGCTATGAAAAAAGCGGCATAGGGTGAGAATAAAGGGTGCATGAAAAAGGTCGTCATCCCGGCGCAGGCCGGGATCCGGGTTTTTGGGCTGCGAGGAAACTTGTTGTCAAAGAGACAGTTCCCCGTGAACCCAGAGACCTGGATCCCGGCCTGCGCCGGGATGACGACTCGAAAACCGAATTATGACACAGCTTGGAATGCGATTGCGAGTATCAAGTTGGCTTGCAGCGGAGGGGTGCGCGAAGTAGAATTGACATCTGGTTTATAACAATATGAAAGACTCCAAACCCATTCTCATTATTGGCGCAACAGGGATGCTTGGGCGGCCGGTGGTTCGACGGTTGGTCCAAGATCGGATTCCCGTACGGGCCATGGTGCGATCCATGAAAAAAGCCCGGGCGGTCTTGCCCAAAGAAGTGGATCTTCTCTCCGGGGACCTCCGGTCTGTTGAAGATATCGACCAAGCTCTCAACGGATGCGGAGCGGTGTATGTATCGGTCGACACGCCTCCCAAAGCCGTCTTTAAATCTGAAACAGATGGCCTAAAAAATATTATCGAGGCCGCCAGGCGACACGGACACCCCCGATTGATGGTGCTCTCCGCTCTGGGACAATCCGATCCCCGTGCGAAGGATCACCCTTGGTGGCATGTGCGAGAAAAATACGCCGCCCAAGAAATTGCTCGTTCTTCTCGGCTTCCATGGACGATTTTTGAACCAACATGGTTTATGGAATCCTTGCCGCTCTTTATAAAAGGAAAGGTTTTCTCCAATTTTTCCCATATCAACATGAATCCCTATTGGGTGGCGGGGGATGATCACGCCCGACTGGTATCGGCTTCTTTGGGAATTACCTCAACAGTGGAAAAAATCATTCCGGTTCAAGGGCCCGAACCCTTAACATTTGAAGAAGCCGGACGGCGTTTTATTGCGGCTTATGAACCCACAATGAAATTCAAAACATTTCCCATGATGATGCTCAAAATGCTGGGATTATTCTCAGCCGACGCCAAGGAGTTGGCCACCCTATTTCAAGTATACGGGGGAATGAAAGAATCCCCTCCCGATTATTCCAAATGGCCCAAACTCCCCAAACCCTCCATGACCATTGAAGCTTACGCCGGCTACTGCCGCGCGACAGGTGACTTCCCCCAAAAATAATTTTCACTATTACCTCTCATGCGCATGAGAGATAGTTCCACCTCCAAAGGATTGTCCTAGGGGCCAGGGCTTTTGTAGAGTTGTGGTGTTAATAAAATCAAGGAGGCGGTCATCTTGTTCACTGGTTATCCAAACAAATTTGTTTTCCCTCTGATTTTTCTTTTGTTGACGGCCTGCGGAAAAGGACCTTCGGTGAAAGATTTGGTGTGTGAGAATCCCGATAAACGTGGAAATGCCTTGGCAGCATTAATTGGCTTGGAAGAAAAAGAGATCGACAAATTGATCCCCCCCCTTATCAAAACTCTTAATGATGATGACTCTCAAAA
>MSYE01000255.1 GCA_002176905.1 bacterium F11
GCAATCGCAAAACGGAAATTTAAAAACCTGATTAAACAACACACTGTACACCAGAGACAATGACCCCAAACTTCCCAGAAGATACAAAGGGCGAATTTCTTCTCGCGCAAAAGTTTTTCCTGGTTTCCCCCCAACACGCAAAATTCCTGCCCCCGTATGGTGGGCCAAAAAGGGAACCGCCATAAGGGGATCTCCCTTGAAAAGATCACCTGGAACAAGAATGGGTTGCCGCCTTTGAATAATATAGCGATCAATGGCATCGGGATTTTGACCATAAGAAACAAACACCCTCTCTTTGGGAAAAAGATGTTGGGCTGTTTCAATCAATTCCTCCAAGATTTTCTGAGGATCTAATAAGGACCCCAATTCTCTAGCAGCTTTGGCCAGTTGACGTCTTTGGTTTGCGCGAGACAAGAGTTCTTTTTTTCGGTTGATGTAATAATCAATTTCCTTTCTAAGAACTTTGTTTCTCTTTAATCGTTCATCTTTTTGAAGGAGGTTTTCGTGACGACGGGAATGAACTCGCTCTAGGTGATAATGAAGCAAAAATACACACCCCCACAAGGTTAACAGAAGAATGGGAATGACCAATATTTCACTTTCTGGTATTTGAGAAAGACAAAATACTCCCAGCAAAGTGCAAAAACCCGTCATCATATAGGCCACAGGAGCTTTTTCCAATCCCTGTGTGGCCAAAATAACAACCAGGTAAAGAGAAAAAAGGAGGGAAATGGGGGCTCGCGGAAACAAGAGGAAAATGGTGATGACCAAAAACCCAATAATAAGGAGTGTCAGGAAAAATGTTTCAAGTTTTGATTTCATGAAGAATAACGTTATACAGGGATTTGACCATCCGCCCTATTTCCTTAGGAGAAATGGCAAGAGGGGGCATGACCACGATCGTATCCCCAAGGGGTCTCATCCATATTCCATGCGACAAGAGCTTCTTGCAGATATGGGCCCCCATTCTCTTTTCATAAGGAAAAGGCTTCATTGTGTTTTTGTTTTGGACAATTTCAATCCCACTCATCAGGCCTGATTGGCGGATACTTCCAACATGAGGAAGGTCCTTCAGTGCCCTTAACGCCTCCTTCATAAGTGTCGCTTTATAGCGTGATTTTTCAAGTAGTTTTCGACTTTCAATAAGATCGATATTGGCCAGCGCCACCGCCGCCCCCAACGGATGAGCGGTGTAGCTATGACCATGAAAAAAGGTATTTCCCTTTTGAATGGGACCCCAAAAAGCTTTGTATATCCGGTTGCGGGTAAGGGTTGCTGAGAGAGGAGAGTAACCTCCCGTTATCGACTTGGCCAAACAAAGAAAGTCAGGATTGACTCCTTCTTGTTCAACAGCGAAGAGGGTTCCTGTTCGGCCAAAACCCGTGGCCACTTCATCCGCAATCAAAAGGATTCCATGGCGTCGGCATAAGCGAGAGAAACCCGCCACATATCCTGGCGGCATAACATTGATTCCCGTCGCACCTTGAACAACAGGTTCGATAACCGCTGCAGCAAGGTCTTTGGATTTTTTCTTCAAAATCCGTTGTACATCGCTCAAACATTGCCAAGCACATCCTGTAACCGTGTTTCTGTCTCCTGGATGTGGAACCTTCCTAATTCTTTCACCCAATCGGGTGCGATGGGGTTCCCTGTTTTTATTGAAAGGGCAACGAAAACAGGAAGGGGCCATGGCAAAATGACTTTTGAAAAGAAGCGGTTTGAATTTCGAATGAAAAGGACCCACACTTCCCAAGGAAACCGCACCGATGGTATCTCCGTGATAAGATCCTTGAAGCGCCATAAACTCGCAGCGGTTCTTCCTTTTGCTTTGAGGTGAATTTTCTACCCAGTACTGATACGCCATCTTCAAGGCCACCTCAACAGCGGTCGCCCCATTATCCGCATAAAAAACACGATCCAATCCCTTTGGTGCCAATTGGACCAATTTCCTTGCCAGCAAGATACCAGGCTTATGTGACAAACCCAGAAAAGTGGAATGGGCAATTTTGGAAAGTTGCTTTTTGATGGCCGCGTTAAGAAAAGGGTGGTTATGCCCATGAAGGTTTACCCAAAGAGAGGAAACCCCATCCAGGAACGAGCGCCCCTTCACATCGCGAAGAGTAACTCCTTTTCCGGATTCAATAATAAGGGGAGATTCTTTTTCCCAAATATAATGCTGGGTAAATGGATGCCACAGGAATTGTTTGTCCCACTTTTCAAGTTGGGATGGAGTTATTTTTTTTTGTCGAGCCATTGAAGGATGCGAGAAATCAATTTTTGATCGAACATTTGAACCCCATGTCCCTCTTTAACATCGCTCCAGAGTTGAACTTGGGGATTCGCCCTTTTAAGAGCCAGCGAACTCTGATGTGCATAATGATCCGCCGAACTGACCACAATCAGAATAGGGCGTTTCATTTTTTTTACAGGATCTTCTGTTGAGATTCCAACATAGGTGAGCCCCGGGGACAAGAGAAAAACACCCTGAATGGACCGAGACAAGGCAGCATAATTTAAAGAGACATTGGCACCCAGACTGGCACCTCCGAGAAAGAAGGTGTGTTTCTTCTTCGGATCTTTGTTCTTACAAAACCGAAGGACCGCCCCCACATCATCAATCATCCTCTCCCAACGCGATCCCGGTCCAGGTGACCCCATGTATTGAAAACCGTTGGGGCGACCTTTTTTATCCTTGGTCTTCGAACTTTCACCATGCCCCCTGGCATCATAGGCCAGAACACCCCATCCTTTTTTACCACAGGCTGTAGCAAAAGAATTCCATTCCTTCTTGGTGGATTGCAATCCATGCAGCAAGATAACGGTGGGTTGGTTTTCCTGTGGGGGCTGATAA
>MSYE01000256.1 GCA_002176905.1 bacterium F11
GTATTGTATTCTTTAATTTTTTCCCAAGGGACCGTCCGAATCGCCCTAGCAACCTTAAGATCATTTATATCTTGCAATGTTGTAATGTCCGCGAGCGTTGGGAGATCCGCCTCCAAATATCCAATCTTCTCGAAAATATACCAGAAAGACTCTTTTGGTATTTTCTCTCTTTTTAGCAAAGCATTGATTTCATGAATAAGGCCGGCCATCGTTGTTCCCAGACTTCTGTGACTTGTACGGAAATCCTTTGATTCCAATGATAAAACGAACTTTTCTCTTTCTTCATGACTCATCTCCATAAACTCTGCATGGGTTATTGGGTTGGGCATTTGCTGGGCTGCCAGGTCTTCAATCAATTCTTTTATGAGGTTCCCATCAGCCTCACTCCAGGGGATTTTCATTCTGATCCCGTTTTCCTGTTTGGATCGATATTCTCTTAAATCATCCAGCGTCCGAATCACGCGCGCCGTATAGGCATTTAAGTCAATCCCCAAATCTTCCAACATAAAATCAACTACAAAATCCCGACTCTCTGCTTTTGGCGTATAATAACGACAAAGACTTTTAAGGGTTTTCCCTGTGCTGGAGATCTGAATTGAAATTGCATCTCTGTATACGACTTTGAATTCCGATGAGAAAAACATTTTTTCTTTCTCAATGATACCGAGAAATTCCTGAACAAAATATTTCCTCGTTTCTTTCGATACCCGTTCCCAGCGTGGTCTTAAGCTTGTGATTTCTTTCCACTCATCAACCGGAATATTTCTCGGACGATTTTGAGAAGCTTTATCTAACCTTCCCTTTGTTACTTTCGCGCGATTTCCCTGGTTCAGAGACAACGCCATTGGGAAAATGGGGACACGGGGAAATCCCAATCCGGCAAAAGAGAGAGAACCTGGTAACCAATCCAGATCTTCCAAGAAGGGAACGGGTTTTATCTCCCAATCCTTCATTGGCGGGAGAGACGTCACCAGAACCACCCCGAATACCAAAATAAGGAACAAATTGAGCCCCAACAAGAGTTGAGATTGAGACACAAAAGTAATGAGACTGATGGGAAGGACATGACCCAAGGAATAAGTGATCCATTCGCTCCTCAAACCCCATCGGTGGAGGTTTTCATGAAGAAAGGCAAAAGAAACCAGAAGAAGGAAATGGCCCACCATGCGTACAAGAAACCAATCATGACGAAGTAGCCAATAAAGGGCTGGGTTGAGTTCAAATTGATGTGTGGTCGGGTTGTAAGAAATGAAGGTGGTGGTGGGATTGCTGTTGGCCTCTAAACCATACAAACGAAGGGGTGGCCCTGTTGGCATCCGGTTTCCCCATATCATTTTACTTCCATAAAAAACCAAATTCAGAATCACCAAACCCAATAAGTGAAGAGCAACCACAGAAAGCGGTGTTAGGTGATAAGGGAACATATCCGCTCCACTCCAATGGATCAATACCCAAACCGTACTCACGATAAGGAAAGAAACCGTAGAATTCATCAGATTAATAGAGGATAGCGCCACGATGGATTCACGCCCGATGTCTCTTCTTTTCTTTGTCTTTGCTTGTTGCCTTTCTTTCAGATGAATCTTAAGCTGAGTTCCATCAAATTCCAATGATCCCTTTAGAAGTCCCGCATTTCTCTCCAATTGATCGAGCATCCGTTGCCCCACACTTTCGTTCAGATAAGATCGAACAGTCTCCCCTAAACCCCCAGACGGGATATGCTCCAAAGCTCGAATCACAAAGGGCGGATTTAACTGACTGATCTCATTAAGCCGATGACCGGACGAACTTTTAGTTCTCTCACCAGGCTGCCCCCCTTTTCTCATATCGTGAATCAAAGCATAAATTCTATTTTGATCCGTTGTTTTTTGGATTTCGATGGCGTGACGTGCCAAAGAAATCATTTTTGTTAGGCGAGGGCTATTCAATACGCCGAATCGAATCTTACCCGCCTTGGCCACAACCCCCAAAAAGGTCTCAGGCATCCATTCGGCTGTATCCAAGATGGCCGCATAAGCTTCCAAACCCTTCCTCCACTTTTGGATAGATTGATTTTTTTCCTTGGGATCGGCTCTCTGAGCTCTCAAAAGAGCCTGTCCCAATTCTCGACGAATGTCAGCAGCCTCTTTCACTCGCATCTGTTTGCTACCATTGGTCATCAACTGGGAGAAACCCTTTTCATCCAAAGGAAATGTCTTTTTATTGAGATTGATAAATCCTTCATGGATGTCATCGATATAGGCCAACAGGACCTCTGGCTGTCGGACAAATCCAACAGAATCAAGAGCTCTATCTTTCTTTGACTTATCCCCTGTTCCACTTTTTCGATAATAATAGACCATGCTGGCTAACGTTCGGTCGATACTGCGGATTCGTATATTGTCGAAATCGCTTCGAAAAAGATCATTTATTGAAGGCCGGATTGGAAATCCATTCGAATCAAAAGTTCGAACAAAGCTCAGTTCTCGAATTAAGGCACGCTGAGACGTTAGTGGTAATTGTCGCCATACCAATCCCTTGAAAGCACCCATAATATGGATTTGTCTGACGTCGTCAATATGGAAAGCCTCTGATATTTTCGGGAGTTTTTCTATAAATTCCAGAAAGGTTAACATGAATCCAATAAAACTTTCTTTTTTCGGTTTGTTATCAAGAAGATACTGATAAAGTTGGCTGAGGGATTCCCCATAGCCCGGGATCTCTTTTCTCCAGTCCGGATCGACCAAACTTGCCACATCGTTCGCACCAACCGCTGTAACGAGAGAACGAATTTCTTCTGCGCACTTTCCTCACGTAACTACAAAAGCCGGTAATACC
>MSYE01000257.1 GCA_002176905.1 bacterium F11
AACCTTGTCGTATTTTTTCTTTTCACCTGGATTCGGATTTGGAGGGATGGAGCCGGAATCCGGATAGACGCGTATTTGAATCTCGGTAAAAACAGTGTTCTCCTCATCCGAAACACGCAGTCGAAATACGTAAGAGTCAGGAAGGGTAAATCCAATATTAATGTCTTTTAACTGATCAGGTGAGGGAACAAATCCAATGGGGGATAAAAACTGATATCCCTCATCAGGCCCGAAAACCTTTGTCCATAGAAATGAAAGATTGTTCGCTGGTGAATCTGGATCACTGACATCAGGTCTCAACTCAGCCATCGCGGGTAGTGTGATTTCTAGAAAAGATTCCAAATTTATTATTGGTGGATCATTGGCCGGTGTGTCGGCAATAATCGTGATAGAGACGGTGGCGATGTTGGAGTCTATCAATCCATCGTTCACCTTCCATGTAAATTGATCGGATCCTGACATTCCGGAATTGGGTGTGTAAATATAGTCATTCCCGCCCGTTCCATCTGGGGCCACTGTTCCCTTCAACGGTTGTTGAACAATGGTGAAGGAGTAGGGGCCGGGGCCATCTGGATCTTCATAGGAAAGAGGAATGGAGACCACTGTGTTCTCTGTCGTTGTTTTTGTTTGATTGGATGTTACGGGAGCCACATTGCCAATTTGGATGGTTATCGTTATCGTGGCTTCATTGGAGTCGTCCTCGCCATCATTGACTTTCCATTTAAATGTGTCCGTTCCCGAAGCACTTGCATTCGCTGTATACGTTCGCGTGGCACCTGATCCAGAGAGAGTTCCTTTAGACGGATTCTGTGTAATTGTATGGGTGTAAGGACCCGGACCATCGGGATCAGTGTAGCTCAATTGAATCGAGGCCGAGTCACCAGGGGCAACCTCGGAGGTTCCATCGTTAGCCCAAGGGGAATTGTTGCTTCCCACTGAACCGGTCACAATGCGCAAAGCCCAATCGCCAGGGCCAGGGGCCGCAAGGGATTGGGATCCTCCTCCAATTTGAGATTGATTCTCAAATGTACCATCTAGGCCCTTCGTTGGATCCCACCAAGCAACGTTGTTGGTGCTTCCGGGTGGAAGATCCACAGAAATGGTGCCGCCATTGGGAAGATAGAAGGCGTAAACTTCTCCTGGTTTGGCCAAACAATAAGCCTGACCAGAGGTGACAAGATGATTGGAGGGGACCATTTCCCAAAAAGGAAGAGACTCCATAAATTTTCGGGCTCCACCCAATTCTGTCCAGGCTGGTTCCCAGGCGTCCATCCACCGATTGTAGGAACTTGTCGTGTGTATTTCCCAAACCCCGCCACCCATATAGGCACTCCACCATCCTTTACGATTCAACTCAGGTCGCGGTTCATCATACCCCACCATCAACACTCTTTTATTACGTGAAAGACTTCGGTTGATCCAGTCAATGGTTTTGGAATTATGAACCAAGGGATCCGAACCCTTTGTTTGAATAGCCGTAAAATCGATATAAGGAGCATCGACGTAGCTATCATTGGGCGAATTCACATTATGGATTCCAATCGGATGACGATAGGGATCGATATTTCTCAACGATTCTGCGAAGCCCAAGGCTTCTGTTAAATTGTAGTTTTCGTTGTATTCTTCATTGATGTTGAAGAGGAGTCCGGGAAGATGGCCAAAGTGCGCCACCATCTCTCTGTAATAGCGATCATGGTCATATCCTTTCCAAGCGGAGTCATCCTCCAAAATCATATAGAGAACCATCCCCTTGGTTTGCATGTGTTCAAATAGGTCCAGCCACTCATGGAGCTTTGGGATATTAAAACGGGCATCAGGCTCGCCGTTCAGTTTTGCTTCTGCCTGGGTGGCTCCCAACCAAGGCCACACATCTCTGTGATCTCCCTCTAAGTTGTGGGTCATCACATAGAAGGAATTGATTCCTCGATTGGTTAAGTAATCCACTGCGGCTTTCCGTTCGGCGGGAGTGTCGTAATTGGAGAATTTTCCCAGAAAATTTTCGGGGTCATCGCATCCCGCTTTCAACCAAAATGGGCCATCTCGAAATTTGAGGTACCGAATTTGATTGTCGGCGGTTCCGGGATGCTCCAAACGCCCCCATTTGTAAAAGTCGGGTGCGGTGGGAGATGGGTCTGTGATGTCAAAGGATCCCGACTGGCCATTGAGAAGCGGTTCAGTGCTGGTCGAGGAAAAAGTCCAGGACCCTTTTTCATCTGCGGAAAAACGAACCTTCCAAATAGATCCATCTTCACCGCCATTTCCATCTCCATCATAAAAAGCCGGCACCACATAGGTTTGATTCGAGGGACCTTTGAAAGTCACATCCACGAAAATGGAAAAAGGATTGGGATCCCCCGTTGCGGTTAGGTTGGGCCCTTCCAAGGGAATTTCAATCTTGGCCCATTTTTCATGGGTGCCAATAAAGCCTGTGTTGGATTGAACAGCATCAACCAACAACTTCAAATTTTTATTCATTTCTGCATTCGCATCCCCTGGTTTGAACTCTCCCCAACTTCCCCTTGCGGCGACGACCATATTGAGGCTGGGGATGACCGTCATCACTTCTTGATTCCAATGTCCATTGGCTTGAAAGGTGTCAGCGGGGGCATCAGGCCAAACCGATTTATTGGTATTGAACCACCAATTGAAACCATAGATGTCCGGGCCATACTGTGTTTGGTTGGTGGGGCCTCCTGTAAAGTATGCGCCTAGGTAATCGTTGTTCCCACCGGCTGTTCGAGGAAGATTCTCCGGGACATCCGATTTCAAATAATGCTCAAAAATATAACGGGGAAGAAT
>MSYE01000258.1 GCA_002176905.1 bacterium F11
GTATTCAACCAGGACCTTCACGTATGACACAACAGCGCCGACAATCACGTTGGACTATCCACTGTCAGAATCCTACTCACAAGTGAAAGTATCAACTCCCATCCAAGGGACCACATCAAACACGCAATCTGCGCCGAACACAGGTGCGTTGAATGTGGAGATCTCGATTACAGAAGATCCGTCTGGGACCCCGTTGTACTTTAATGGGACGAATTTTGTTGGAGGCGGGCCATATTATCAGAGTTACAGTGGGGGAGACTTAGCGAACTGGACATACGATGATGCGAATTTGAGTTTCACGAATAACAAGGAATACCAGGTGGATGTGCGGGTGTACGATGTGGCGTCGAACACCTCGACGTTAGAGACGGTGACCTTTAAATAC
This sequence comes from bacterium F11, assembly GCA_002176905.1. The sequence goes on from MSYE01000258.1 coordinate 386, forward strand.
GATGTGGAAATCCCGACGAGTGCGATTGTGAGTCCGGTACCAGGATACCGAACCAGTCCGTTAACAGAGATAACAGGAACGGCGGGAGATGAACGCTATGGAGGCCGGACGTATCGAGCAGATCTAGGAACATATACAGTTGGCGTGGCGATCTACAGTGTAAGCGATGACCGATGGTGGAACGATAGCAGTGAGGATTATGATCTGGCGGATCCGAGTTATTATGAGGTGGTAAACGACACGACAACCAATCCGGACGAATGGACGTACACATTGCCGAATCCGTTGGCGAACAGTTTCGCAAATGGACAGTCGTATCGGATTGTATCGCGTGCATATGACTTAGCGGACAACGCGGAATTTGGTGCGAGCACCGCGCCAGCGGGAGTGGGTTATACGATTATCTTTGATACGCAGACACCAACCGTAACAATCAACAATCCATTGGATACAACGCCTGGGAATGACAACTTGCCGCGAATCACAACTGTTACTGTTCTTGGTGGATTGGGATGGGCAACAATAGCCGGAGATGTGGACGATGGATCAGGGCCCGGGAATGGTATCCAGTTGGTTCAGTTGCGAGTCTGGAAATCGAGCCATGCGACGGATCCGAAGTATTGGGATGAAGGAATTGATTATACGATCTCAGCGTATACCATAGATGAAGGTGATGCTGATACGGCGTGGTTTACTGCGGATTCAACGGACAGTTATGCGACAAGTTGGTACAGCACATTCACGTTTGTAACCGACTTTAAGTATCACATAGAAGTGAGAGCGCAAGATGATGCGGGGACGTATTCAACGGTGTATGCGACAGCGAGCTTTATCATGGATCAGAACGTGCCGACCTCTGAGGTGGTCACGCCAGTAAACAACGCAACGATAAAGACATTAACGCAGATAACAGGAACAAAGGCGGAGACCGGGACGCGATACAAAGGGTATGTGGATGAGGTGCTGATGGGGATCCGCGAGTTGGGACCGCCATCAAATGGGAAGTGGTGGGATGGAGCGGGATTCAACTTAGGAGCAGCGCCGACATCTGTAACCGCGACGCTGTATACATCGACCTGGAGTTATACGGGGATCAATGGCGGGGATCTGGAAACAGGGACGTCCTATTATATAACGACGCGCGCGCGTGATAACGCGACCCCGAATCCAGGCAATGACGAAGGATTCTTTACGGTTGGCCATGCGACGTTCACATGGGATATTGATACAGCGACGGGTACGTTCCTGGAACCGGTGAGTATGGGGTTGTTCTTCAATACGCTGCCGATTATTTCTGGAACAGCAGAGGACAGCACCAGTCCGAATAGTTTGCTGGTGGAGATATCGATAAAGAATGAGAGTGCGAACACGTGGTGGGAAGATACCAATGGAGATGGAGGCGGTGCAGAAGGATGGGGAGGAGTTGGCTCGCAATACTGGGTGCAGACAGCAACGCAAGCTGGCGATCCAGCGCCATGGGAATACAATTTTCCTGATGCGCAGTGGACGCACGGATCAAGTTACACGATACGTGTGCGGGTGACAGATGAGCCGCAGAACCAATCACCTGAGTTTGGTCCGGTCGGATTTACATTTGATACGGGATATTCGACGACGAACATTGTCTCACCCTCAGCTGGCGGGTACTTTAACACGGCGTCCCCGAAGGTGATTGGGACCGCAACAGAGACAGTGTCCGCGATCCAATCGGTGGAGATCGCGATCTCATCAACAGCAGCAGGGGATGCTGGGAGTTGGTGGACGGGGGCTACTTATACAGGCGCATCTGAGGTGTGGGTGGCGACAACGTCCTATGACTTTGTGGTGGACCCGGACTCATGGACGTTTATACCGAGCAATCTGGAGAATGGGAAGACGTATTTGGTGAAGAGACGGGTAACGGACACAGCGGGTAACGTGAGGGACAATGAAGCGGCGCAGTATCTCTACGATAACGGGTTGCCGCAAGTGTTCATAGAGGATCCGGATCCGGTGTTGGAGTATGTGAGATCATTACCGATCATATCGGGGACAGCGAATCCGATTGGGGGCGTGTTATCGAAGACGGAGGTGGCGATCCAGACGAGTCCGGCGACATCGGGAAATTTCTGGGATCCCGCAACGCAGGACTTTACGATATTGTCATGGGATGAGGCGCGGTGGAAGACATCGAATGGGACGCCGGGAGATTGGCACATGGATGGGGCGTCAACGCCGACGTGGGAGAACAACGCCGAGTACAAGATCTATGTAAGGTCAGAGGATCAGGCGGGGAACGTGAGCAGTGTGGTGGTGAGCAGCTTTACGTACGATAATGAGGAGCCGGTGGCGCAGGTTGGGCGGCC
>MSYE01000259.1 GCA_002176905.1 bacterium F11
TTGCGTGTTTGATGTGGTCCCTTGGATGGGAGTTGATACTTTCACTTGTGAGTAGGATTCTGACAGTGGATAGTCCAACGTGATTGTCGGCGCTGTTGTGTCATACGTGAAGGTCCTGGTTGAATACGCAGGAGAATATTGATTGGCATTGTCTAAAGACCGCGCCACTGCCGTATATTGTGTGTCATCCGCCAACATCCCGCCCGGTACCGTATAATGCCAAGCGGTTTCCGAATCCTTGGTTGTGCTGAGCCATGTGATGTTGGTTGTCCACGACGATCCGGTCCAATAATACTCAGGAGATGATCCTGTTGATATTTTTATGGTCACCGAATCTAGTCCCGATAGGGTGGCGTTTGCCGTTCCGGTAATCTGAGTAAGATTTTTGATGGCTGCTGCATTGGGTGATGAAATTCCAACATCAGGAGGAGTATCATCGATAATAAAATTAATAACCTCTGTTCCTAAAGCATCCGCATCGCTGATGTTTCCACTGGCAGATCCATCTGAACCAAAGGTTAAATCTTCAGCTCGAACTTCAAACGTATACTCACTATCGACGGGTCTCCAGTCTACAGCTGTAAAATATTCCCAGTTTAAATTATGAGCAGGAAACCAACCGTTATTAGACACCGCTGCTCCCGAAGAGAAAACAGGATTTTGCCAATAATAGGTGTCCGGACCACTTAGGTATGAGAGGCGCAGCTCCACGCTTCGAATACCGGAATTATACGGAGCGTTCGGATCACTGACCGATCCTTGCAAACGCTCCGTCCCACCTCCACTAACCTCGCTTCCTTTATATTGATTGTTGTGGACAGGAAAACCGATAGAGATTATGGGAACTTGAGTATCGGACATAAAGGTACGGGATGAAATCCCGCCCGTGAAGGTATCCTGCTGATTCCCGGCCACGTCAATGGCTCGGGATAATAGTACATACCAGGTGTTATACGTGTTCAAAAGACTGTTGATTTCTGTATCCGTTCGGATCCAATTATAGGAGGCATCGGTTGATGTCCCGACCCAATAAGGACAGGTTTCTGTAAAGAAACTAAAGGCTGGATTATAACATCTGTCCTCTTTTAAGGACCGAAGAGAGAAGCTTGTGACATTAACAACAAATCCCGAATCATTGGCTGTTCCCGATACATTTGGTAAAGAATTAATAGGTTGAGAGGCCGTGGGTCGTGTAATCCCTGATGTAGGTTTGGTGGCATCCCATGTAAATGAGGTCCCCAACGGTGCATGAGAATTTCCAGCCGCATCTTTGACTACAATATACACTTCGTAAGAACTACCGGCAGAAAAGGCACCTCCCTCTGTAAAACTGGAATGGGAATAACTATAGTTATCTCCGCCTTCATTCCCAGCTGGAAGACAGGTGTTATCAACGGTTGTAATACAATTCACACCTGGATCTGCTACCCATGAAGATGAGATCCCCACGAAATACTCATTGGACGTATTTAATAACCGGAAATAAACCGTTTTATTACCACCCGGCATACCATCACTATCATCATCAGCGGTTCCTGAGAAGGTGGGCAAACTGTTTTTGTATTGGACATCTGGCATCGTTACGGTGCCTGTGGGATCTCCGTCATCAATATAAAAGACCTGCGTTGAAAAGGGAGATGTTTCATCCGGACTTCCCAAAGCCTTTGACTCGACCTGATACTTATTCAAACTGGTCCAAGAACTTTGCGGAACAATGTAATCCCAGTCAAGACCCACTTTATTGGCGGTGATAAAATTGTTAAAGGTCGTCGTTGATTCCCACGCAGCCCCGTTCCAAGCCAAATGGTTTGACGAATTGGTGATATCCTTAATTCTAACTTCAATGCCTGTTGCCTGAGCATTAACAGTTCCAGAAATGGTGGCCAAATTCGATCGAAAATGCGTATTGGCCACAGAAGGCCTCGTCAATTTGGATTCGGGTGAGGGAGCTGTAAAAGTGAAAGAAATGCGGCTGCTGTTAGCCGCTGCAGCGGTGTCAACATCCTCCTGATTGGAAGCGATATCGATGGCCACCGACAAAATTTCATATGTTTCCGCGCCAAAAGTCGGGGTGGAATTATCGGTTGTGTACCATTCCATGGGACTTCCCGCAACCGTAGTGGCTTCTACCCAATAATTGCCAGTTCCGACGCTGCCAGGGGGGGTATTTTGAACATTTGAATCAAATTGCCCGTTTGAATTATTCCACCAACGACCTGACGAAGTCCGATAATAAGCCACCCACACCGCTGATATTCCGGATGGTCCAACATCCGCCGTGGTACCCGAAATGGTTGGGAGTGATGATTTCGTATCGGTATGCGCCGGCAGGGTTACCACCGAACTCGGAGCTTGGAAATCTGCGGAAAAGGTGACGGTGGAATAGGATAAATCTGTATGCGAAGCGCGATCAATAGCATAGGCGTTTGCGTTGTAGGTAATCCCAGAATTCCAAGCGGCCGTAGAAAGAGTCCAATCCCAGGGATTTCCTCCAGTTGGATAAACAGTATTCCACGTATCTGAGGTTACATCTGTCACCCAACTTCCCGGTAAGCCTCCACTAATATCAAGGAATTTGTCATCGGAATCGCGCTGAAGGCGAACCATGACGCGATCAATAAAACCCGCACCAGTGTCATCAGCTGTCCCCGAAATGTTTCCAGCCTGAGAAATAAAACCACTGGCAACGGGGAATGTAATTAATGTATCAGGATCGGCAAGGTCATAAACAAAACTAATAGTGGATAGAGAGACTTCGATATTACTTGCTTTATCCACCCCTCTAGCACGAAAATCATACAAGGTGTCAGCTGCCCAATTGGCAACCGTGGCCGTGGTTGAACGCCAAAGCTCTGTGGCTTCATCTTGCATATCCGTATTGGGGGGATCCGGAATAGCCACAGGCCAAACCTGGACATCTTCATCAAATGTATTATCCCAAGCACCACCGATCCAATAATAGGTCACACCGCCAGAAAATTTTCTCAGCAAAACATCGACTCGATCAAAAAGAGTATTATCAGTTGCTGTCCCTGTGATATAGGTAAAGGTACTATCATGATGGGAATTATTGGAAGGAAAAGTCACAATTGTTCCCGGTCTTTCATTTGTTTCATCACCTCCTGCCGCAATGTAAAGATCATACGTAAACTCCGTTGTCGACACATCCACTTCCCAATTTGTTAAATTTCCACTCTCACCTCCGTTTTTAGCGGTATCTCTGGCACGGGATACAACACGGTAAGTATATCCATTGGTCAGAGTTGGAACCGTAACAGACCATGTCCCTGGGACAGCAGAGTAACTGGCTTGAGTCCAATAGAGACTTGAGCTCGGATCGGCAGGAAATTCATCGAGATTTCCTGCTTTAAACCCAACGGTTCCACCTGGACAAGAGACAGCCGGTCCCCAACAATAGGTTTGGTTGGCCGCTGGAATCGCATAAAGTCTAATGAATACTGACTCAATTGCTCCGTTATCCGATGCGGTCCCTGTAAGCGTTGTTAGCGAATTTACGTAAGAGGCCAAGGATTGGACACCAGATTCTGGAAGAGTTTTATCTATTGTTATTTGGATCGCAGTTCCTCCGTCTCCATTACCTTCTTCATTTCCACCAGAATCACGGGCTCGGGTCCGATACCAATAATTGCCGTTCGATAGATTTGTGGAATAATTCATTGTGTAATCCCAATCATTACTGGCATAGTTATCCCATGGAAGCCAAATAGCGCTTGAATTTCCCACAAAGTTGTAACCATCCCAATAAATACCTGATCCTGAGGATCCCCCACCTTCTTTAATATAAATGTCACCTGATGCAACCAGTCCAGGATTTGTGTCCGTAGCGGTTCCAGTGGAGAGCGAAATGGTGCTATACACGCCACCATTTATAATGGTATCGATGCTTGATGTAGGATCGGTTGCATCATAAATAAAATCCTTATTGCTATCGGCGGAGGGGGCTGTGTTTCCTTCGTTGTTTAATTGATCCAATCCACGAACCTTGACACGGTAGTTGACACCATCAGAAAAGGAAATACCACTTGAGTTGTAACTCCATGGTGTGACTCCCGCGATGGTCACATAGGTAGCAAAAGCGGTGGTATAAGCTTCCCAAGAATCTCCATCCCAAACCAATGAGGGTGTTGTAGCGGGACTCGAGATTTCGATGTGGATTTCGGATAGCCCCGCACCATCAGAACCGTTCCCCTCTATCGTATCAAGATTCCCTCGGTATTCCCCTGCAGTACCTGGTACCGTAAGTCTGACATCAGGAGCCCCCATATCCACTCGAAAACTGCTTGATGAGGCACCTGCTGTGAAATCATTCTGCAAACTGTTTGCTGAATCTCGAGCTCGTGAAACAATCCAGAAATTGTCTCCATCCTGTGAACTGGTGAACTTTGGGCCCAAAACCGTCCAGGAGGTTTGATAAAGGTTGTCAACGGGGATAAGGTAATTATCCGGGGTTCCCGAACCACCCGGATCAGCACAAATGGCTTCATTTCCTACGCAAGTGGCCCAATCGGTGTCTTCAACTCCGGTTCGTTCCCCCGTCCAAAATTTGTTATCGGTCATATTCAAGATGAAAACCCTCATATTTGAGGCAACCACACCCGATGTGGCATCACCATACTCACCGTAAAAAGTCGCTCCTTCAGCCAGCCTGGCTGAAGGCGGGCCAGGTATTACACTGCCAAAATTGGTGATATCTCCCTTAACCGTGTGGGCTCCGGTTATTGTGGAAGTGGGCTTGGTGATATCCCATGTAAATGTATTCGTTGAACGAATCACTTCGATATTCGCGGTGGGGGTAACCTTATCGTATGCCCGTGTTGTAATTCTATAGTCCTTTCCATCTTCATAGGCACCGGTATTGTTTAAGAGATCCGTCCATTGTCTTGTGAAAAGATTCCCTGGATTATCAGGATTCTCTTCCAAAGTTGGAGCTGTATTCCAAAAGAGAGATCCACATCCCCCACAAGTAAAATTTCCATCAGCATCACTATAATATTGTCCATCCTCCACTCGCTCAATCGCGTACTCCACCAACCCAATTTCCCCCTGAACGTTATCCGTTGCGGTACCAGAAATCGTTGCGGAATTGTAATAATTTCCATGACCTGGGATGGTTGTAATCGAATCCGGAGCCTCTGTATCGTAAACAAAAGTAGACGTTGAAAAAATCGTGGATTTATTTCCGCTCGTATCGTTTGCTCGGGCGACAATCCGATAAGCTCGGTTGTTCGTCCAACTAAAAGTGCTCTCCCAAGTTGTTCCTCCTGCATGATCGATCCACCGGGCTGAATCGGCTTCCGTCGTCCAATTCCCAGCTGAAGCAGGATCTCCTCCAATCCAATTTTTTCCATCGGTTGTGTTGCGAATCCAAAGTTGGAGACCTTCCGTGGTATGAATCGCCACATTATCTGCGGATACACCTGAAATCGTGGGTAGGGAAGAGATATAACCTGCATCTCCAGATGCTGGAGTGGTCAAGCCCACCGTGGGCACCGTATTGTCAACATAGAATTTAAAAGGCATATCCCCGCCCACTCGTGCGGTCCAATTGGTCCCGGAATTGGTGGTGAAAGAAAATTTGTGTGTGGTGTCCTCCCAGGTTAAGCTTTGCATGGTGGAGGGAGGATCCGATGTTGTTGAATTGTTGCCTGTGGCCAACGCCCGTCCCGACCAGATATAACTTCCAGCGGTATGGCTGCCTCCGCTGGCTTCAAGACGGAACCGGTAATCTGTGCTGGCTGATAAAGAAGCCACGGTCGACATTGCCGCCTCATACCATCCGGCTGTTGTTCCGATACTGGCAACCGTGGCAAGGGTTCCCGAAGAAACAAAAGCCACATCTGCACCTGCTCCGTTTACTGTATGAATTTGCCAAATGATATTTGTTTCTGTGGGGGTACCGACTTTTTCAAGATAGGCTCCCACCTTGGAAATAGTCCGTGCTGATGGCCATTGGAAAATTTCACCTGACCACGTTGTTAAGGTTATGGCCCCTTCACCATCTTGTTGTGTGGCCTCGTTATAAGGGGAACCAAATAGCTTTGGCGTCGCATCATTGGATTCAATGACAAAGGCTGGAATTGCATCTGTCACGGTTCCCCAGGAAGCTCCATCTGAAGAATTCATGAGTGCCAATTGACCATCAGACTGATTTGTCCTGTTATCAGAATCAATTCTTGTGGCTGAATTTGTTTCTGGAGAAACGTAACGTATCGTAGTTTTGTTGCTCGCTCCGTTGTTATAGATAACCAGATGGTAAACATTATCGACCGTCAAGGTTGGGCTCGCATTAAAATTACTGATTGTCAACCAAGCGTCAATATCTCCCGCTCCTCCGGGAAAGGTATATGAACCTGTCGACAAAGCTACCCCGGGATTCCCAGCATTATCCGAATAAATATAGAAATTTATTGATGAGGTTTTTCCACTCATTTTTACTCGGACCTGATTAAATGTAACGGTTTCCAAAGCCGTAAACCTGTAGGACAACCATAAATTACCAGAGGTCATAATAACTTCGGTATCGTTTTCATGATAAATTTGGTTCCCCATTTCATAATCAGCTACAAGATAACTTGGAATCATAATGGACAAACCAAAGAATATGGTTATGGAAAGAATTCCCGACACGAATTCTTCTTCATATCGTTTCAATTTTTTCTTTATCAGGTTTTTTAAACCCGGTTCGTTCATTTAGTCCTCTTTTCGGGCTTCTGCCCGAACAAACGGATCTTTATCTTTTTTGAGTTTTTTCAATACTCTCTTTGCTTTTTTGCTGGTGTGCCTCTTTAAACTAAATGCCACCTGCCGTCTTAAACGAGGATCAGAATGTTTGGCCGCCTTTGTTAAAGCATCAAGGGCTGGTGATATTTCGGACAATGCCAAAGAATTTGCGCAAGCATACCGGACACGAGCCGCCGAATCTTTCTCAAGAGCTTCTGCCAATGCCTTCACAGCCTTGGGATTGTTTGGGTATCCTGACAAACTCTGGGCAGCACCCTGCCGAACAGTATGATTTGGATCATTGGCTAAAGATTCAGCTAAAAGATCCAGGGCTTCTTTTGAATCCCTGATAAAGAGGGCCTGATTAAGTCTATGCCGGACGAGCGGATCTTTTTCAATTGATCTGGCATCCTTGAGTTTCTGAACCGAGACCTTATTCCCGTTTTTACGGGCTCTTACAGCACTGTCCAATCGATCCAAGGTCTTAGCGCTTTTTAAATTGTTGTGAATGTTAATTGAGCGGGGGTATCTTTCATGGGCCAACTTATTTGGCGTCTCTGATTTGTTGAATTCTTTCGATTTCTTATTTGGGGAACCAAAGCATATTCCAGAATTCCCATAAACAACCAAACTACCGAAGAGGGTAATAAAAACGAGTTTTGAAATTAAACCGGTTGAACATTCTTCTCCCTTAAAAGACAAAGAAATATCTTTTCGCGCGCGCGCACGCGCGAAATAAAGATTTATTTTATTATGGTGGTTCTTTTCTTGGTTCATTATTCCCCTAATTTGATTTTAACTTTAAGACTCCAGCTTCCTTTCACACCCAGGCTTCTGCTCACCCTTTCCAACCAAGCCGTACTCATCGAGCAGATCGCATCTAACACCGATGAGCGTTCTTAACCGAGCGTATATACATGGCTATGGTTCAGAAGGCTGGGTGTTGCTGGTGGGGAATTACCGCAAGAGGACTATAGAGGAGAGAAGGTTAGAGAGGAAATAAAGAAATCGATTTCCGTTGTTCTCTGTTTGAATCTGATAACCAAAACGTTTGTTATTTTCTTTCGTGATGTTTGATTTAATCGTTCGATACACAATTTCTTTTTTCTTTTGTACCCACCCATCAAATGAGAAAAGAAATTCCGGAAATTTGTTTTTAATCCATCCAGAAACAAGATCCCATGTCTGAGCCAATTGGATCAACAAGTTTCTTTTCTGGGGTGTGAGGTTGAATAACAACATGGTGTTCAGGCCAGAAACAAAAAGGGACCTCATTTTTCTTTGTAACGCAGGGGAATGAACACGCCGATTGTATTCGTCACGTACATCCAAATCACTTAAATCAATGGAAGCAGCAGGAAGGGTAATGGTGACAGGAAACCTATCAGAACCAAATAGAAAAGACGGACTGGAGCATAGAGCCTCTCCAATCAAAAAGGCGGCTGCCAAAAGCATGCACCTCATTGATTTTTTCATAAAAAGTGAGATCGATGAATTCCATTGATCTCACCTTTAAATTTAACGGGAAACAGCTGAAAGTCAAATGAAAAATAGATGACATATTGAATTTGGTGGGGGGAGGGATGGGTGGCTTTTCTGTTGCTTATGAAAAATCGCTTACGCATTCGCTGACGCGCTCGCGATCGATTAATTAATGATCGAATGCGAGCGCGTCAGCGCATGCGAATGAGATTATCACATTGATTTTTCAGCTGCTTTTACCGTATTGCTCAAGAGCATCGCTACGGTCATTGGACCCACCCCTCCAGGGACAGGGGTAATCCATGAAACGATATCTTTTACCGCATCAAAATCCACATCGCCCTTTAATCCCTGATCGGTTCGGGAGATGCCCACATCCACGACCACTGCTCCTTTTTTAACTCCATCCTTATTAATATATAGGGGCTTACCCAGCGCCGCGACCAGAATATCAGCTGACTGACAGACCTCCATCAAATTTTGGGTTCGGGAATGGGCGATTGTAACAGTGGCATTGAGACTCAACAGAAGCTGAGCAATGGGTTTCCCCACCAATGTGGAGCGCCCAACAATCACAGCGTTTTTTCCGGCTATTTCTATCTTTTCTCTAAGTAACATCTGAATAACACCAGCAGGCGTACATGGCAAGGGAATTCCAGAATTCTCGATTTCTTTCCAGGATTTTAACCTTCCCATCAATCCTTGATTCATGGGATGAAGGCCATCCGCGTCCTTTTTTGGATTGATGGTTGCAATAATGGGTTCAGGATCAAGATGTTTGGGCAGGGGTAGTTGAACAATCATGCCATGAACCTGGGGATCCTGGTTTAAGTCCTCAACCGTTTTTCTTAACTCTTCCTGTGAAACACCAGAATTAAGGGGCCGATGAATTGAGGCCATTCCCATGGCCTGGCATTTCTTAATTTTTTGCCCCACATAAACTTGAGAACCAGGATCTTCCCCCACCAAAACCGTGGCCAAACCTGGCACAACTCCCTTCTTTTTCAGAGTTTCAATCTTCTGTTCGGACTCTTTATTTATCTGGGCAGATAGTTTTTTTCCATCGAGAATACTAGCCATTTTGAGAGAACCCCTTTTTTAATTTTCAATTTTCTATTTTCAATTTTCATTCAATTTGCAATTTCTTGATTTTCAATAAGATACTCTTGCCAAACGAAAAGCAATTGCAACAGATAGGTTGAAACATTAATCAAATGAAAATTGATTGAAAATTGAAAATAAGTAATTTTAAAATTATTATGGGACAAGCAGTTTAAAACTATTCGGTAAAACCTTAAATTTGAGTTCGTTTGTTCCCTCTTTTGTGAGCACCTCTCCATCCACTTGAGGATAGAGTGGTTCCTCGGATTTTATATTGATTTCTTGACCCTCTATTCTCATATTAGAGGAGCTGGCAAGAGATCCTCCCAATCGCGACTTCACAAATTTCATAAACAAACCGAACCGATTCTGGGGAGGGACAAGAATTCCGGTCAAACGTTTATCAGCAGGATGAATCATCTTATCAAAGTACAGGCCTTTATTGAAAAACGGCGAGTTGAACACAATTCCCAAATACGCCCAAACCGTTTCGAATTGATGGCTTTCCCCATTTTCCCATTCCACTTCCAATTTGTGAGTGTGAAATTCCTTAATATCTTTTATGGGATGGGATTTTGTTCGATCAAGCGCTTCTCTAGAACGGCCAAATCCTGCATTATTGAGAAAGATGCGATTTGTTTCCTGGAAAGCCAATAATCCAAGATCATATGTTTCAATTTTACCGGTATCAGATTCGTATTCTCGAATCCATTTTTTCCAAGATCCCAAAGAAAAACGCCTGCAAAAATCATTACCTGTTCCAACTGGGACAAAACACAAAACAACCTTATCCAACGCCTTTCTTTCATAGAGCGATTGAATCGCCCGCGACAATGTCCCATCCCCCCCCCAAACCGCGATATGTTTGTATCCCCCCAATATGGCCCACTCAATGATGGTTTCCAAATGGGTTGGATGGCTGGATCGATCCACCCAAATTGATTTGAAAATGGGATGCTTTTTGAAATAACGCTCAACTTGACGTCGAGATTTTTGATTGGGATTTAAAATATGCAGAAAATCTAAGAAAGGAATCATATGCGTTCGAGGATAATTTTCAATTTTCGTTTTTCAATTTTCATTTAATTTGCAATTTATTGATTTTCAATGAAATACATATTCCTAGACAAGAAATTGTTGAAATGCGGTTGAATCAATATCCAAATAAAAATTGAATGAAAATTGAAAACCGAAAATTGAAAATTATCACCGGTAGTTGGTGAATTGAAGGGGTATTCCGTAGTTTTTCCCTTTTAAAAGCTGAATGATGTTTTGGAGAACATCTTTGGATTTGGATGAGACTCGGATTTGATCTCCCTTGATCGAAGGCGTGACCTTCTCCTTTGATTTCTTAATATCAGCCACGATTTCTTTGGCTTTCTCTTGATTGAGGCCTTGCTGAATCTTCACTATTTGGCGGACCTTCCCTCCAAGTGAAGCTTCTTCTTTCTGAAAATCAAAGGCTTTAAGATCAACTCCTCGTTTTGCTGCTCGCGATTGGAAAATCTGAACCACGCTCTTTAGTTTTCCTGTATCATCGGAATACAGTGTAATTTCATTTTTTTCTTTATCAATATCCAACCGAGAAACACTTCCTCGAAAATCGAATCGAACCGATATCTCTTTGTTTGCAGTGTTAACCACATCGTCGATATATTGAAGATTCACTTCTGAAACAATATCAAATGAGTATTCGTCAGCCATCTTTCCTCCTAACTTTGCACTTGGCCTTTTGTCGGTTTTGCCTCGTTTATTGCCCGATTGGCCAATTTGTCTGCCATACTGAGTTTGGGATGTTCGCGGGGAACATGTGTAAATGTAACAGTTGAAAATCGCATCATTCTGTTTTTTACTTCTTGATAAAATTTGGCCAATTTTTCAGATTTTAAACTGTATTGGCCATTTAATTGTCGAACCAAAAGCTCACTGTCTAAAAAACATTCCACTTGCTCTGTGGTCACATCATAAGCCAAATCAAGCGCGAGAAGAAGAGCCCGGTATTCCGCCTCATTGTTGGTGCACTCTCCAATATATCGAAAATCTTGCGTGATTTTCTCATCTTGCTCGTCAAACAAGAGAGCGCCGATTCCGGAAGGGCCAGGGTTTCCCCGAGAAGCTCCATCTGTATAGGTCTTTATTTTCTGAATCTTTCTTGGCTTGGCCTTTCGCCTCTCAATTTCCTCGAGAAGAAACTGTCGGACTTGATTGAGCTCGTCAAGTGAAGCTGATTTTAAATAAGATTTGAAATCCATCTTTTTTTATAACTTTATGATTTCGGGGTTGTTAAAATCGAAGCGAGTTTCTTGGCCTGTTTGGGAGGAAGAATGACCCTGGCTCGCGTTCGTCCTCGACTTTGTCCCGGAGGAATAAAAACAAAATCCAGAATCACTTCTGAATCCGATTGGTGAATCATGGTCATATTGGCATATACCCCCATGGCAGTTTGGGCATCAAAATCAACAGAAACCGAAACGGGAGAGGGGGCGGGTGGTGAGGTAGTTTTGTTCTCTTTTTCAACCCGAACTTCCTTAAAATTGGGGCCATATCGGACATAGGAATGTTTTCCTTTCTTAAATTTTTTGGGTTCTGTCATGATTTATCCCGAAAGGGAACCGGCTTGTTCCTTTTCATTCCAAAATACCATTCAATGGCGTGTCGAATTCGTTTGGCAGCCTTTCCATCTCCATAGGGATTAACGGCGTTGGCCATCTTTTGATAATACCTTTTGTCTGAGAGAAGACGAATGACTTCCTTTTTAATTTTTCGTGGATTCGCGCCCACCAACCGGACCGTTCCCGCCCTAACGGCTTCGGGGCGCTCGGTGACATCACGGAGAACCAAAACCGGTTTTCCCAAAGAGGGCGCTTCTTCCTGCAATCCACCCGAATCAGTAACCACCAGCGTGGATTTTTTCATTACCGTAACCAGGTCTCCATAATCAACAGGGGAAAGGAGATGAATATTGGTTATCTTCTTAAATATTTTCTCAGCCGATTTTTTCACACGGGGATTGGGATGTACCGGATAGATCCAATGTACATGTGGAAATTCTTGACCCAAATCACGGATGGTCTTAAAAATACGAGAAAACCGTTCTCCAAAATTCTCTCGGCGGTGAGCCGTCATCAAAACAACTTTGTTCTTATTTAAGTTGAGCGATTGGAGAATTTTTCTCAACCTTGGATTTTTCGGGTTGCGTTTGTGTCTATTAATTTCCAACAGCGCATCAATAACCGTATTCCCTGTAACAAAAATGTGGTTAGGCGTATGATTCTCACTTAACAAGTGTTGCTTGGCTTCCCTTGTCGGAGGGAAAAAGAGCGTCGTGAGAGAATCCGTTAAACGCCGATTCATCTCTTCCGGGAAAGGTTGATACAAATCTCGGGTCCGAAGTCCAGCTTCAACATGACCAACCGGAATTTTCTTATAAAAAGAGGACAAAGCCCCACCCAAGGTTGTTGTGGTATCCCCGTGAACCAAAACAAGATCCGGTTTTAAGCGATCAAGGGTTGGATCAAATCGATTCAATATCCGGGTCGTAATATCAAATAGAGATTGTCCCTTTTTCATCAGATCCAAATCCCTGTCTGACTTAAGTTGATACAAACGCAACACTTGATCCAAAAGATTTCGATGTTGAGCACTCACAACAGTCACAACCTGAAAGCGTTTGTTCTTTTTTAATTCTTTGACCACCGGCGCCATTTTAATGGCCTCAGGCCGAGTTCCAAAGAAACAAAGAATCCGATACCGTTTTTTCTTCACAAAACCCCTTCTTTAGTTGATTGAAAATTGACTATTGACCATTGACAATTATGGAACTTTTATTAATTTAAATGGTCTTGAATCCAATTATTTTTTTAAAGTTAATATCTCCGTCAATAAACTTATTAATAAAATTAACAATCTTCCTTAATTGTCAATGGTCAATAGTCAATTGTCAATTCTTTACTCCGACCACTGTGATACTAATAAGGGCCATAATCAGAGTGATGACGTACACCAAAAAGACCACTTCTCGCTGGGTCCAACCGGAGTCCAATAACAAATGATGCAAATGATGTCGATCGGCTGAAAAGGGATTTTTTCTTTTTATCAAACGACGACCAAAGGCCAAGGTCATATCAGCGATGGGAATGACCACCAACAAAATGGGAACAAACAGAACCGCCAAGATGGTGGTTTTAAAAGTTCCAATCACTGCCATACAACCCAACAAAAATCCCAAGCTCAAAGATCCGCTATCTCCCATAAAAACTTGTGCAGGATGAAAATTGTAAACCAAAAAGCCCAGTACACCGCCGAGAAGAGCCGCCGCAATAATACCCGCCAATTTCATCTGGTTCCCATACATGGGAGAAAGATTCTGATTTTGAATGAGAACCACGGATAAAAAGGCGCCAGCAACAATGGCCACCACACCGCCAGCCAATCCGTCTAATCCATCAATGAGGTTCACCGCATTGGTCAACCCCACCAGCCAAAGGATGGTCACAATTTGCATGATCCATAAAGGGAAAAAGGAATAAGCTTCAAAACCGGGAATGGACAACCCATATATTTTTACCCCGTAAGTCATGGCGATGTAAGCAGCAAGGATTTGAATGAGAAACTTCATCCCCGGCTTAATTGGTTTTCGGTCATCAACCAATCCCATAATAAAAATGACAAGGACACCCAAGATAATTCCCGCCAATTGCTCCCCAAGATTCAGAGTAAAAAGAACGGTATCTCCACGCTTGACACCATGTTGGAACTCAAGGAGTTCAAAAAAGGAGGGAACCATCAACCTTAAAATTAATAAGGCCACAAGGATCCCGGCAACAATTCCAATCCCTCCCCAGCGGGGTTTCACTTTGGAATGAATTTTTCGAGATGATAACAGATCCATGGCACCAAAACGCCTGGCCAAGGCCGCACTAATGGGGGTTACAATGAGAGAAACCAAAAATGCCCCAATAATGGAAATAAAATATATACGAATCAATTTATGTCTATCCTCTTACAACAACGATTAATGTGATTTGGTAACCGGATAACGGGCACACAATTTTTTTACCGCGAGTCTTATTTGGTTCAATGCTTTGGGATCATTTCGATCCTCAAGGGCTTCGTTGATCCAATGAGCAATCTGTTCCATCTCCCGTTTTTTCATTCCACGGGTTGTTACCGACGGTGTCCCTAAACGAATACCCGATGCCACAAAGGGTTTCTGTGGATCAAACGGGATGGTATTTTTGTTTACTGTTATCCCGGCTTTTCCCAAAACTTGTTCAGCCTCTTTTCCGGTAATGTTTTTTGGGCGAAGATCGACGAGAAACATATGGCAATCAGTTCCACCTGCCACAATCCGAAATCCATGTCGCTTCAAGGCTTCCGACATGGTCTGCGCATTATCCATAACTTGTCTTTGATAGATTTTAAAACTGGGACGCAGCGCTTCTCCAAAAGAAACAGCTTTTGCTGCGATCACATGCATCAAAGGCCCCCCTTGACCACCTGGAAAAACAGCGCGATCAATATCCTTGGCAAATTTCTCCTTGCAAATGATCAACCCACCACGAGGTCCCCGAAGTGTTTTGTGTGTTGTTGTTGTCACCACGTCAGCATAAGGAATGGGAGAAGGATAAATCTTGGCCGCCACAAGGCCCGCATAATGAGCAATATCAGCCATCAATATCGCTCCTACTTTATCGGCAATTTCACGAAACCGTTTCCAATCGAATTTTCGTGAATAGGCGGAAGCTCCAATGACCATCAATTTCGGTTTGTTCGCCAAGGCCAAAGATTCGACCTGTTTAAAATCAATCTCTTCCGAATCCTCACTTACACCAAATCCAACCACTTGAAAGTATTTTCCTGAAAAATTAAGCGGATGGCCATGTGAAAGGTGCCCCCCATGTGCCAATTGGAGCCCCATAATGGTATCTCCGGGTGAGAGCAGGGCCATAAAGACAGCTGTGTTGGCTTGGGTCCCTGAGTGCGGCTGGACATTAACGTGGTCTCCTCCAAAAAGTTTTTTTGCCCGTTCTTTGGCCAATTCCTCCACTGTATCCACATGCTCGCAGCCGCCATAATAACGTTTCCCAGGATATCCCTCGGCATATTTGTTGGTCATCACACTTCCTTGCGCTTCCATAACAGCAAGGGAAGCCAGATTTTCAGATGCGATGAGCTCCAAACCTTCTTGTTGTCGTTTCACCTCAGCTAGGATTGCCTTAGCAACTTGAGAATCTTGTTTTTTGATTTTCTTATACACTTTTATCTCCTACGGGACTTTATTCAAGATTGACATGAGAGCCGATTTTATTTCAGACAAGGTCTTCTCATAAATTTGAGCACTCTGTCCATAGGGATCTGCCACCCCATCATCTTTATCCTTACTTCCTGCAAATGTTTTTAGTAAGTGAACCTTGCCCATGGCCTCAGGAAATTCTTGAAGAATAGAATCACGATGATGCTTCTCCATCACCAATAAAAGATTTGTTCCAGCCAACAATTCTGAGGTTAACCCTTTTGGTCGGTGATCAACATCATCTACACCTTCTTTTGCCAATGCTTGCCGCGCTTCCAAGGGAAATTCCAAATCAGTTGCTGGCAAAATTCCAGCTGAGGCTATTTCTATGTCTTTTTCTTTCCCGGCCTCTTTGACGATTTTTCTGAACAAAAATTCGGCCATGGGGCTGCGACATGTATTTCCTGTACAGACAAAAAGTATTTTGTGTTTTCGATTTTCCACGATTTTGTTTGAGATCCGAATTTTAATTAATGGCTGCCAGCAGATCCTCTTTGAGAAGGGCTCCTTCTCTGAGAACGGTAAAAGGGAAATGGGTGGCATCCACAACCGAGGATTCTTGGCCGATGGGACAGCTCCCCCCATCGACAATCACATCCACAGATTCGGAAAAAGCGTCAATCACATCGATTCCTCTTTGAAGAGAAGGTCGACCAGAAAGGTTGGCACTTGTTGCCACAATGGGAATCTGTTTTTCATCCAGAATTTTTTTGATAACCCCATGGTCGGGAACCCGGACCGCGATGGTCTCTTTTCCTCGAGACGCGTGCAACACGATGGGAGCGGTTCGAACAACAACAGTCAAAGGTCCTGGCCAAAAAGAATCAACCAATTTAAATATTTCTTTCGGCAAATCGGTTGCCACAAGCCCGAGCTGCTGAGAAGAACTCAATAAGATGGGTAATGGTTTTGTGTAATTGCGCCCCTTAAGATCATATATCTTCTGAATGGCCCGAGGATCAAAAGCATTGCAGACAATTCCATAAACGGTATCCGTTGGGACAATAAGAAGCCCCCCTTGGTTTAACACATCCAAGCAAGTTGTCAAATCTTCCGATGCCAATTGATCATCATTGACTCGAAATATTTTTGTTTTCTCTGTTTTAATCATAAGAGGATTCAATCTCGATAAAATATCTAGGTACGATAACCGGCATTAATACCCACGTAATGGCCTGTAAAATCACACGTCTTATATCGTGACCACTTGGTGCCAAGTCCCAAATTAACGCGGATGACAATCTTTTTGCGACGCATATAATCAATGGCCTTCTTCTCTGGGAAGGAAATCTCCTTTCCATTTTGACACACAAGCATATCCCCCAACCATATCTTAACTCGGTTTGGATCAAAGGGAACACCCGCATGCCCCAGGGCCATGAGAACCCGCCCCCAATTGGGATCGGCTCCATGGCACGCCGTTTTCACCAAAGGAGAGGAGGCCACGTTTGCTGCCATATCACGGGCTGCCTTTTCGGAACGGGCACCCTCGATAAAAACATGAACCAAGCGCGAGGCTCCCTCACCATCAAGGGCAATTTTTGTTGTTAAACGTTCAGCGATTTCATGCAGTGCTGAACAAAATGTTTGATAAAGATGACCACGAGGATGGGTTATCTCAGTGGCGTTGGATCCCCCATTGGCCATCACAGCAACAAAATCGTTTGTCGATGTATCTCCGTCAATACTGACACAATTAAACGTTTTGTCTGTCACCTTCTCCAAAGCCCGCTGAAGAACATAGGGTTTCACCGCTGCATCCGTCAAAATAAATGACAGCATGGTGGCATGAAGTTTTCCTGTGGGACCTTTTAAATTTGGGTGAATCATTCCGGATCCTTTCGCACATCCCCAAATTTTAACGGGGACCCCTCCCAACGAAAAGGAAAGACTGGCAACTTTGGGTTTTGTATCGGTGGTAAGAATAGCTTCAGAGGCACTTTTTCCCTCCATAATCGGTGTCACGCCAATCTTCTTCAAAATATTTTTGATACCCGATCGAAACTGTCGCAACTTTACCCGAACACCAATGAGTCCTGTTGAGGCAAGCCAAACATCCTGTTTTTGTAGTTCCAATCCCTGCTCAAGCCATTGAGACACTTTCTTGGCATCCCGCAAACCTTCTTGTCCGGTCGCTGCATTGGCACTTCCTGAGTTAACAAGAATTGCCCGAACTTTTCCCCTGGATTGAATAAGTCGCTCTTGTGTAATAAGAATAGGAGCCGCTTTAACACGATTCTGAGTAAAAACCCCAGCTCCGGATGCTGGAAGATGGGAATAGAATAAAGCCAAATCTTTCTTACTCTTCTTATAAGAAAGTTTGGAGTTGATTCCAATTGCAGAATACCCTATGGGCCAATTTGTGGAGTTCATAATTTGGTTTTTAGTTCTTGGTTTTTTTAGTCCATGGTGCGTAGTCCGAAGTCCGTAGTAATATAAATTGAATACCACCGACTACGCACTGCGGACTACGGACGCCTTACTCACTACGAACTAAGAACCAGGAACGAAGTACTGCTTTTTACTCGTCTGCGTATGGTGATTCGCCGTCGATGATGGATCGATTGTGAGGCCGCTGACGGAATCGATTTCGGTTGTTGCGTGGCTTCTTATGAATACGCACTTTTATCCGTTTTCGGCACCGCGGACACCGCTTGGGATCGGTAAATCCCTTTGCTTTAAAAAAACGTTGCTCACCGGCATCAAAGATAAACGGTTTCTTGCAATCTTCACATACCAGTTTTCGATCACCGTTCTGTTTAATTCCTAAGAGGCTTTTGATGGTTCCTAAAAAACCCATAACATTCTCCTTATCTATTAAAAGGTCAAACCTGAAGACCTTCTGTTTCGGAGCGACCAAAGAGGAGGTTCATATTCTGCACAGCTTGTCCGGCCGCTCCCTTTCCTAAGTTGTCGATCGCTGCGACGATGATAGCCCGTCGCATTCGATCATCTTGAAAAATCCCAATGTCACAATAATTTGTATGACGAACATGTTTCGTTTGCGGAACAACTCCTTCTGGCAAAACGCGAACGAAAGGCTCTTGCTCATACGCTTTGATAAAAAGGGATCGTAAGTCCTTTATTCCAATGGCCTTCTTTAAGGTTGCGTACAGGACTGTGAGAAGTCCCCGATTCATCGGGATCAAGTGAGGCGTGAACGTGACTTTTACGCTTGAAGACCCTACACTATCTAATACAGATTCAATTTCAGGTTGATGACGATGAGAACCCACATTATAGGGTTTCACCGATTCATTGACCTCACAAAAGGTCATTTGAAAATCAACCTTTTTTCCAGCTCCTGAAACCCCGGATTTGGCATCGACGATGAGGGAGTGGGGATCCACAATAAGGGGTTTTATGAGGGGGGCAGCGGCGAGAATGGCTGCTGTCGCGTAACATCCTGGATTTGCGACCAAAGTGGATTGTTGAATTTGGTTTCGAAAAAGCTCCGGCAACCCATAGACACGCGACTTTAACAAATGGGGAGCACCATGCTTTTCTTTATACCAAGTTTGAAAAAGCGCTGCTGTTGGAAAACGAAAATCAGCAGACAAATCAATAACTTTTTTTCCCTGCTTAACCAATTGGGCCGTGGATTTCAGGCCCATCGTTGCAGGGAGACAGGAAAAGATCACATCTGAGTCATTGGCCACAACAGAAGGGTCGAATTTCTCGAACTTCAGGGAGGACCGCTTAACCAAAGAAGGGTGGATATCGCTAACCGCTTTACCAACCGAAGACCTGGAAGTGACATGTTTAATCACAACCCCTGGATGAGAAAGAAGGAGTTGCAACAACTCACCACCAGAATACCCGGTGGCACCTAAAATAGAAACGCGAATCAAATGGGTTCACTCCTGAGGGGAGTTTTTAATTATCTTACATTATCAGCTTATTTAATCGATTTTGGGTTCAACTATCAATACAAATTCCCCTTTCGGGGTTTTTTTCTCCATCATTGAACGTACGGTTTGAATATCCCCTCTGATAAATTCCTCGTACATTTTGGTCATTTCCCTAGCCAATAACACATCTGCTTTTGAACATACATCCTCAATGGTGGCCAATGTGGCCATAATCCGAAAGGGGGACTCAAAAACTATTGTTGTTCTACCTAATCCTAAAGCCTCCCGCAACATTCGCTTGGCCCGCCCAGTTCGCCTTGGCAAAAAGCCTAGAAAAACAAAGCTTTCTGATCCAAAACCAGACACCGAAAGAGCTGATATCAATGAACTTGCGCCAGGAATGGGAACAACCGATATTCTCTTCTTTATAGCCTCTTGGATCAGACGGCTGCCAGGATCTGATACTCCTGGTGTTCCAGCATCTGTCACCAAAGCAACAGATTGCCCCGCACCAACACTCTCCAAAATTTGTGGTGACATCCTTTTATGGCTGTGTTCATCATATCGAATCAGCTTGTTCTTGATCTGATAGTGATTCATCAACTGCTGGGTCCGTCGTGTATCCTCACAAGCTATCATGCTGACCTGACGAAGAGTATCAAGCGCACGAATGGATATATCCCCCAAATTCCCAATGGGTGTGGCCACAACAAATAAGGTTCCGAGCATGGAGAGAGAATAGGAACTTCCGCAAAAGGACACAATACAGGACCATTTTATTTCTCTATCAACGTCCCCTGTTTCTTCACGGTGGCAATAAAAGCCTCAACCACATTGGGATCAAATTGTGTTCCCGCTCCCTTTCTGATTTCATCAAGTGCTTTCTCTGTCGTAAGGGCTTTTCTCCAGGGGCGATCGCTGGTCATCGCCCCCCATGCATCCAAAATTGCGACAATCCGCGCTCCAAGGGGAATTTCCTCTCCACTTAATCCCTCCGGATACCCCTTCCCGTTGAACCATTCCTGATGATATAGAACCATCGGTGCCACCGGGGCCAACATGGTTACCGGCGCCAGGATTTTGTGACCAAATTCGGGGTGTTTTTTAATAATTTCAAATTCCTCTGTGGTTAATTTCCCGGGTTTCTTTAGAAGAGAATCATCAATAGCAATTTTCCCGACATCGTGCATGAGCGCGGCGAATTCAAGATAGTAAGTAAATTCCTCTGGCATATCGAGCTCCCGTGCCATTCCCCGGGCCAACTCACGGGCGCGTCGAGACTGCCCTTGATAAGAAGCATCCCGCGAATCCAAAGTATCAGCAATGGTTTGAACCAGTTCCAAATAAAATTTTTCTCGATTAAAAATCAAATCACGATTTTCTAAGGAAAGGGCCAAATGGTTAAAAAACATGGTTAAAAGGTCTACTTCTCGTTGTGATAAGACCTCTCCTGTCCGTCGAATAAATTGAAAAACTCCCCAAAGATGCCCCGATACAATAAGGGGCACAAACAATTCACTCGAGCCAGGATTATCAGGTGAGGCCGCATGTTTGATAATAGGGACACGCTGAGAAGCCGCTTGCCCCACATCCCCTACGTCGAGCTTGACCCTGTTTGATTCTCCGTTTCTTTTGTATTCAACACCACGAACCAAATCCAAAATCAGCTCCTGCTGTTTCTCTAGAAACCGCCAAAAGCAGGCCGCATCAGCCCAAATAAGAGCACGACCTTCATCTAAACAAAGGATTTTCCAAGTGTCTTGTGCTTGTGGGTTTGACAACAAAGATTGCAGATTTGGTAGGGCACGGGTGAGAATATTGATGCGTGAAATCTGTTGATCCAATCGTACCTGATTGAGCTCAAGTGCCTTTTTATAAGACCCCTGAACGCCGTTCAAACGACGCACCAAAAGGACACAAATTATCCCCAAAACAACGATAAGGGACACCAAAATTGTCAAAAGTATGGTATTCATCAATTTCAAGCCTAAATTTAGAGGCAAAATACCCCAAAATCAAGGGTCTTTGAAAAGATTTAATCCCTTGAAACAACCCCCAATTCAACCCATCCTAATAATATGATCACCACGCAAAAACAATTCACTGAGATTGGTTTGGGATTTGCCATTCAATCCGATCCATTTCAAGCGGGCCGTGAAGCGGCCCAAATGGCGAAAAGCCAACTCTCTCAACCAACTCCTCACCTCGTTTTGGCCTTTGGTCCTGATCATTTTCGTTTTCAAGACTTTATGGAAGGCGTGCGCTTGGTAACAGGAAAAGACATGCTTGTTGGCATTTCCACAAGCCGGGTTTTGTCACAAGATATTTTTTCTCCCCAGGCTTGTGTGGTCGTTATTATCAATTCCAATCAATGCCGATTTTCAACGGCTTGGGCTCATACCGAAATGGATAATACGTTGGCCGCCATAACCACGCTTTTCTCACAACTACGAGAAACACGGGGTAATATCCGATCTCAATTTCAACACCAGAATCTCTTTTTATTTGAAAACAGGCCACCCCCAGAGGATCCTCATTTGCCCCATATGATCATGACGGAAACAGGTCTTGAATCTTGTTTTATAAAAATGAACCTCCAAAGGGCCCTTAAATCTTCCTTGATGTGTCAAAACCACATTTTATCTGAGGGATTGATTGCCATTGAATGTTTGTCCCCTACGCAGTGGGGATTTGGGGCTGTTGAGATTGAAGACTTTAAGAATCACCCTCAAATCTATCGAGAAGCAACAAGGGCTGCCATTCGAAATGCGCTCGCTCACATGGACAAACCAAATCCTTGTTTGGGATTTGTTCTTTTAAATTTTCAACTTGATAATTTGGCCACGGATGTTTTATCTCCCATGTTTTCATCGAGCCACGATATCATTCAAAATGTCCCACTTATTGGACTTGCATCCAAAGGCCCTTTCATTCGTTATCCGAAGAACATGATAAATATTCAGAAGGAATCCATTGTGACGATTCTAATTCCCCAATAAAGGTGAGAAAGTGAGATTAGCATCCAAAATCAGCAGCCGGTCTGGATCCGATTTCGAGTTTGAAATCTTATGTGGATCAGACGAGAACAAAAGCAACCTTGCCACCGATATGGTTTGGGAACGAGACGCATTGGGACGTCTTCGTCGCGAGCTGGTATGGACTATTGGGGAAGATCGCATGCATAGCATGATGAGCCGCTTAGGCTTTTCTTCTGGTCAATCAGACTGGATCAAAAAAGGTATGACCAATCCTTCCATCCCAAAAAATTTGGGAAATTTAAAAGGCCTGGGATCCACCGTTGACCAATATGAATTTATTTATGAGGTAACAAATTCGTGCGAAGCATTGGAACATACTCGATTCTTTCAACCTCCGATTGAATTACCCCAATGTTGGCTATTGGCCGGATACTTGACGGGATTTATCAGCGCAAAATTAAACAAATCCATCTATTTTTTTGAGGTCCAATGCGTTGCCAGACAGGATTCCTGTTGCCGATTCATTGGAAAGGAGCGAGAAACCTGGGGACAAGATCAGAGACGAAACTTTAGAATGTATCAAGAAGACAATCTGAGGATGGAACTAGAGGAAACCAAGGAACAACTAAAGTTAACCAAAGATCGCTATCAAAATCTTTTCGAACAATCCAGTGTTCCCATCTTCATTATCGATCCCGAAACAGGAAGACATCTCGACGGAAATCTCTCAGCTGAAGAATTAACAGGCTATTCTCATGAAGAACTTCTTGCACGCAATATGTTTGATCTGAGGCCCACAGAGGAACATTCCACCATTGCCCACAACCTAAAAATTCTCTCCTCTGATGAATCAATTAAAAATCAGGAAATGGTCCTCTTAAAAAAAGATGGGACACACCTGATCGTTTCTCAATCGAGCAAAATACTATTCTTGGGAGGCCAAAAAGTTATCCAAACAATTATGCGGGATATTACCGATCTTAAAGAATCTGAACAGAAGGAAAGAGATCTCCACAAACAATTGCTTCGGAGTGAACGCTTATCGGGCATTGGTCGATTGGCAGCCAGCGTTGCGCACGAATTAAAGAATCCTCTTGGAGCCATCCGCAATGCCATTTATTACATTCGAGAGGCATTAAGGGGGAGCCAAATCGTTGAATCTGATCCACAACTTAAAAATATAATTCAACTTGTTGAAGATGAGGTAGATGGATCAGTAAAAATTATTGGAGAACTGCTCGATTTTTCACGTGTCATTGAAATCCTTCCTCGTCCCACACAGATTAATGATCTCCTGGAGAAAGTGTCTTCTTCAATTACCATTCCGGAAAACATTGAGGTTAAATTTGATCTCGACATGACCCTTCCCTCGGCCAATGTCGATCAAGATAGGATTAAACAAGTCTTTATTAACGTTATCAACAATGCTGTCCAGTCGATGGAAAAAGGTGGAACCCTCATCGTTAAAACACGTTTGGAGATTCAGGGTACGGGACAAAAAGGAGCAAAAGGGGAACTTGTAACCGTCTCTTTTGAAGACACAGGGACTGGCATTGATTCTCTTCATCTGAAAAAAATATTTGAGCCGCTTTTTACTACCAAGGCCAGGGGAACAGGATTGGGCCTTGCGATCAGCAACAATATTATCCAGAAACACGGTGGTGTGATTCATGTTACCAGCAAAAAAGGTCGAGGCACTTGTTTTACCATTCAATTGCCCTTAAACCCCCCTAAATCCAAGGAGGAAATGGAGTCATGAGCACCAACCGCATACTCCTGGTTGATGACAATGACGGGCAACGGATTACGCTCGGAAGCATCCTGAAGCGGGCTGGTTTTGATGTGACCAGCGCCAATTGTGGCCAAGCCGCCATCACCGCCGCGGATCACGAAAAATTCGCTGGTGTTTTGTTGGATATCAAAATGCCGGACATGACGGGAATCGAAGTATTAAAAATTATAAAAGAAAAACAACCCGAGACCATGGTCATTATGATGACGGGGTTTTCCGAAACAGATTTTGCCATTGATGCTCTAAACAACGGAGCGACCGCTTTTCTATTGAAACCTGCCAATATCGAGCAGGTTAAAATGCTGGTCAATCAGGCCATTGAGCGTCAACGTCTGATCGAAGAGAACCAGGACATGTCGGTTGCTCTCCAGGAATGGGCCCAAGAACTAGAGAAAAAAGTGGAAGAGAGAACAGCTATGCTTCGGGAGGCCAATCGCACAACGCTTGACCTTTACGAGGATCTGAAGAAAAATTTTGATTCCTCATTGGAAATCTTATCCATTGCAATTGATCAACGAGACAAATTAACCGCCAGCCATTCGTTTCGGGTCACGGAATATTCGCTTGAGATCGCCAAACAGCTCAATATGGAACCCAATGATCTCGAAAAGCTTCGATATGCAGGTCTTCTTCATGATCTTGGGAAGGTGGAAGTCGATAAAAAAATTCTTTGCAAGGATGGATCACTCTCAAAGGAAGAATACAACGATATCCAACAACATGCTTTAGGGACCGGTGAACTTCTTTCCAAATTCAAGTTCAAACACGAACTTAATGATGTCCCGCTTATTGCCTCGAGTCATCATGAACGCTTCGATGGCATGGGATACCCCAAAAAATTAAAAGGAAATGAAATTCCTTTCCTCTCTCGGATATTGTCTGTGGCAGATGTCCTTGATGCCATTACCTCCACACGGCATTATCGAACCGCCATGGTTGTCACTGAAGCTCTCTCCGCCATCAAAAGAGAAGCAGGGGGACACTTTGACCCGAAATGCGTGGATGCCTTGTTTCAAATTAAAACATCGGAATTTGTCAAAATCCACATGGCTGATAATATTCATCAGATTAATTCTGATGATCTTGTTGTCTTGATGTCGTACACTTTGCAACAATTCTATGAGCTTCTTCGCCAAGATGACTATAGCCGGGAAGAACTTGATGTCATCAGACGTTTTCATCTCTATTATCAAGGTGTTCTTCCTCCAAAATTTGAAGGAAAGATAAAAGGCCCACCCCAAATTGATGCCGAAGCAGCGTAATAAATCTGCTATCATTCGAAAAAATCGTAGGAGATTCAAATGCCCCCCCTGCAACGTACCCTGGTCTTAATTAAACCTGATGCTGTAAAACGATCCTTGATTGGCCCCGTATTAACCAAACTCGAAGAAGCAAAGTTGGATTTGATCGCATGCCGATTGGTGAGGGTTAGCGAAATCCTAGCCAAGGAACACTACGCTCAACATGTGGGAAAGCACTTTTTTGCCGAACTTATTCAATACATCACTGGGAAGATACATGGAGCCCCATTCGATAAGGTGCTGGCCTTGGTTTATGAGGGAGAAAATGCCATTCAAGCGGTGAGAACATTGGCAGGAGATACCAATCCAGAAAAGGCCAAACCCGCCACCATTCGAGGAATGTTTGGAAGAATAACCACAAAAGGAATGTTCGAAAATGTTGTCCATGCCTCCGCCACCCCCCTGGAAGCCGAAAGAGAGATTAAGTTGTGGTTTAAGCCTGAGGAGATTTTGCGGGAGACATATGCGGTTAAGAAGAATGGAATTAAGGTTGAATGGGAGAGGATACCGGCCGTTTCTGAGTTAGAGACTTAAGCGTCCTTTCCTACTGATCTCAAGTTTTTTGCATCGAAAAATCAATGCAAAATAAAAGGGGTCAGACCCCTAACCAAATCTGACCCCTAGAGTTGTGACCACGTTATGTTACCCTTTTACAGGTACATCCAATTTGACCCAACTCCCCTTAAGTTCGCCTTAAGACCAAGTTAAGATTTGGTGAAATTTTTATGCCTCATCAAGGGCCATTCGATAAGCTCGAAGCCGATCTCCCATGCGCCGCAGAGCAGTCCAACCCAAGTCTTTGAGGTGCGTCAGAATAACCCAAACCCGGCTAAGGGCTCCTGTGGCAAGGTATCCATCGGAATGAATGGTGGTAAGAGTGATGTCGTAATGGGTTTCTCCTTCCTCAAGGTCAATAAGCTCCTCAAGAACGGGCCCTGCTTCGCTATCCTTCTTGGCGTTTTCCCTAAAAACATGCAAAGTTTCATTGTAAGTTGGGATTCTTGACTCAGATTGCGAATCAATGTCACGGGCGTGAGCGAGATACACAAATTGGTGATGTTGCACTTTGTTCTCAATTGTTTTTCGATCGCGCGCGGCCAAATCGGTCTCAAAAACAATTCCAAGTTCGCTTTGAATTTTCTTTCTGTCACGTGTCAATTCTGCCAAGAGGATATCAATCTCATCTATACTGATATCCGCACGCGCATGATAGATTCGGAATACTTTCGACTTGCCGCGGCGGGTTATCCTTAAGATAAGAACAAAGGTTTTCACAATGACCCCATTAACAACTTGTTTCACATTCTCTTTTAAAACAGCCATATTCAACAATCGAACATTTGGATTTTTTTCTTTTCTAATTTCTTCAACTTTATGGTTGAGGAATTGGGCCACACCCACTTTAACGGTTGGCGACAAATTGTCCAGTATGAGAGTTGAATCAGAATTTCCATTTTCTTTCTGGTATAACAAATCAGAAAAATTAATAAAGGGCAGAGCGGCAAAGGCAATGGCATCATTGGCGGAAAGAAGAGGAATAAAAATATTAAAAGCAACAAATCCAAAAAGCGCTGTTAAAGCCATCAGCGCGGCCTGGGAATTGCCATTATCAACCTCAACCCGGGTTCCATCTCTTATAAATTTATTAACAACAACAGGTTCCCCTCCCGGTACCAATCGTTTATCCACAATGGAAACATCGTATCCGATCTGACTTCCGCCCTCCAACCGAACAGAACGGTGACCATTTATCATTTTCTGCCCCACCAGTTGATCTTGGTTGGTTAAAGCCACAACTCCTTCATCGGTATTGACATCGACATTTTCCATTTGGGCGGCACCACCAATAAACTCTTTCTCTCCATCAGATTTCACATTTTTAAAGAGTCCAGCTCGAAAAGTGGCGTGGTTATTATAGGTTGAATTGACATGGACACCATGAAAATTATTGAAGGTATCATGACTTTGAACATTCCATAACACACCACCCACCACCCGTCCTTTGGCTTGATCAACTGATGCTTTTTTCCTTGGTCCCACATGAAAGTGATCTTCTGCCACCACCAACGTATTGACCGCGCCAATATGATCCAGGTTTAACGTCACCCTTTTTCTTGGATTCGCACGGACTTCCAATCCCGGCAAAACCAAACCACCTTGACTAATAACCAAAGCCGGTCTTTTCTTTCCTTTTGTGATGATACGTCCGACTCTATCAAAGGTAACGTTCCCTTTTTGGAGTAATGCATTTATCTGCCTGGCTTTGTTTGGTGAAT
Source organism: bacterium F11 (assembly GCA_002176905.1). The sequence goes on from MSYE01000259.1 coordinate 27,818, forward strand.
CAACAGACAGAACCAGGGGAATATGTCTATCTTGAGCTAACTTCTTTAACATCTTTTTCTCTTCAATCACATTTCTTAGTCCCACAATGGGTCGGGAATCTTGTTCCCCATTAACGTCAATCTCATATTTTTTAAATCGAATACGGTTTTTCGCCGATGCCCCCGTAGCCATCCTAACCACAATTGTTTTTCCATCTCCATGAATCATTGACTCTATCTGATTTTTTAACTCAAAGTCCAAATGAACCCCATCTTCAAGCTGGACCCGATTAAATTCTGGGATTTCCAAGGAGACGTCTACCCTGATTTCTTTTTTTCCTTTGGATTCAATAAAGACCCGGTCCAAAACAACTCCTTTTTTGATAATGATACCCTTTATCTCAACCGGACCATCCTCTGCCCCGGTATCGTGCATCCTCTCAATCTCCCCCGGCGTGAAATGCTTGAGTCCGAAATGTCGAATGGTTCCATTTCGGAGGATAACGTTGTCTTCGATGACAACACCTTTAAAATGTTCGGCCTGGGTGTTGTTGAGATCTGTCACAGGAATAAACTTGGGGTGAGGACCTCTCTTATCAACTTGATATTTCCCGTCAATATGTCTCCAATCGGCGGCCATGGCTTCATCTTGCCCTCCAATAACATTGACGTTTTCAAGGAAGACCTCTCCGCCGATGTCGGCTTTAAGAACCTTGGAATTATTAATATTTGTTTTTGATCCCAAAACCGACATGCGAATGTTACTTTGAACCAATTTCGCGTCATATCCCACTTTTGTTTGGTCCCCCACAACTGTTTCAGACACAACTGCTCCACTGCGAAGAAGGGAATTGCTCACATCGCTCCTAATCAATTCAACCCCTGACTCGATGATCACTTCCTCCTTCTCCCGTTTCGAGATATCTTCATCCCCTCTCACCCCTTTCGTTGTTCGGGCGGAAATAAAACTGTCCTCTATATAAACCCCGTCATCCACCTCAACCACGGGATAGTCCTCAATTCCAAATTTTCCTCTTAAGATGACGGAATTGTTTCCAACGGAGAAGAGAAGTCCGGCTTTGTGAAAATCTGAATGTGTTGAATCGTCTTGAAAATGGAACGGTTGCTCATCTTTATCCTCATCACTGTTGTGGTAAACATGCAAAACATAGGGATCCTCCGAACCAATCCGGGTATGGGCATCACGAATGGTTTGATCCAATCCATTATTTTGATGATGATTTTGTTTAAACAAATGAAAGAGGGATCTTAAGGCCTTTTTATCTCCGATTTTTCCCAAAGCATAAACCGCATTTTCCTGCCGAATAGGATTGTCCGTATCTCCCAGCGCTTCAATAAGATGCTCAAAAAGAGGTTCGTTTTCAGATGTAAAAAGTTTCTCAGCTGTGATAGCAACATTAGCTCCTCCCGCCTCAAATATTTCATGAAGGAATTCATCTTCAACCGCAACCTGAGCAAGATGGACCATCAGGGCAATAGTCTGTCGGATAGATTCATGATAGGAATTCAAGCGATCTGTATTTAATACGCGAAGATCACGAATTTTTCGAATGGGTTTCTCTTCAGCGGACAATTGTCCCAACGCCATTGCCACATTGGCCAAATGATCAGGGTCATCCACAACAAGCTTTAAAAATCCCAAAAGATCCGCATCAGGATCCAAAATTGCAGATGTTCGATCCGTTCCATTTAAGTAACGAATCTCATATAGAAAAGAGTGCATGAGCTTGCTCAAACAAGGATCTCCTTTTGTGATTCGTTTAAGGGAAAAATGAAGAGTCCTTCTTAAACCCTGAGAGATTTTCGAATGATCTTGCCGCCATAACATCAATAGGTGATCATGTCCTCGAAGATCCCTCTCCATTCCCATTAACCAAGCCGCATTCTCTTGTTGAATGGGATCGCCTTCATTCTGAAGCATCTTAATCAAATATTCTGCACTTGCCGCCGAACTTCCTTGGGCAACAATATTATCGGCAACAGCTCCTTGTATATCTTGAAGGATGCGGTTTGACCAATCAATTGCGGTTTCCCCTACTGAAACCCCCTCTTCATTTAGAAATTCGAATACCTCACTGGTAAAATTCTTCCTTTCATCATCATTAAGCAAGCGAAAATCACGAATTGTATTAATGGGTTTTCTGTGGTTTCGTTGGAATCGCCCCATCAACCCAGCGATCATGGCGGTATCATGCTTACTGCTGGTGGAGCATGCCAAAAGTTCAAAAATACTGGTATTGGGATCATAAAGTTTTGATAAATCCTTCTTCTTTAAATGAGCAGGATAGCCAACCATCTCCAAAACCAAATAAATGATTTCAAATATAATGGGGTTCACATGCGCTTCATCGATCATCTCTCTCAGGCGTTCTTTCCCCACCTGGACAAGGTCACCAATCGTCATCCTCTCTTTTGTTTGAATTCTCTTTTCACCGAACCGAAGTATTCGGAGGCCTGATTCAACCTCTTCCAACTTTTTATCTAAGTACTGTCTCTTTCCCTGCTCCCATCCTTTCATGTGTTCAAAAAGTGTTTCCAAGGGTTGACTGCCGTCCACATCATGAAAATGATCAATCGCATCAAAAACAACACCGAGGAGATCCCTATCTTGGTTGTCTTCCCTTGCCTCTCCCAATAAAGAGCCTTTCCTTCGGTACTCCAACAAATCCCGAATGGTTAGAACATGACGGGTCTCCAGTACGATTCGGTTCAGGATTCCTTTAAGTCTATGAGCTGTTAATCCGGGATAGTGAGTCCAATCCGCTCGCTTCTGCCTTTCCATCTCATTTACAAGAATGTCCAAATCTTCATAATGGTCGACGTTCCAAAGATAACCCAGAAGACCAATGTCATCTGCATCTTTGATGTCACCGAACACCCAATCCTCTATCTTCAGCCTCAATCCCATCTGATGGCGTTTTGATCCTAATCGCTCCCTTCCATATTCTCGCAATTGGCCAATCGTGGTGAGATGTTTTTCCGCTAACACTCTTTTCAAAAGGAAGCCTTTTAAAGCATCCAATTTCTTGGCCATGTATTCATCTCTTTGACCTGGTCCCTCTCGCATTCTTCGGAACAAGACGCTCATATCCTCTTGGGAGTCGCGTAAGCCCTCTCGGCGAATGGCATCATGAATCCATTGCGCAAAGTCTTGATCAATTCCCAACGACGGAGCCTTATCAATAAGTTGGTCCCCAAGACGAGACACATCCTGTATGGTGCTCACCTGCATCTTCTTAACTCCTTTGGTCTCATCAACGAATCCCTGAAAAACACGAATATCGTCTTGGAGCTTGGGGTAGGTTGAACCTGCCCTCTGAATCATTAGATCCAACAGTTGATCAACCGGGGTATCCGGATCTCTCAGTTGATCTCTTGCTTGTGGGTCTCTCGAAAAATCAAATGCCATCGTCATGGCCGCTGAGGTTGTTGTCAGGTCCCAGTTTTGCGCCAGAACAAACCCCTTCATCACAAGCAATACAATGGCAACAACCATCAAGAAAACCGCGATGATCGCTAGAACAATGACCATTTTCAAAAGGGTATTGAGAAAACCCATTTTTGGTGCGGCCTCAACAATGTAATACAGATTGTCATCTTTGGTCATGATATTGTCTTCACTGTTTTTCAATTCAATAAATTGCGGAGCGACCCCCCCAATCGAACGTCTGTGGCTAACTTTCTGAAGTCGCCATTTCACCACCTTGAATCCGGCTTTGTTTAATTCGGCTTCCAACATGGGTCGGTCATATTGAACAACATGCGTTGCATTGGGGGAGCGATCGCGAGGATTATAAGCAGCAGCAGAAAGGATTAATCTTCCTTTTCTCTTTTTTAACACACGTCGAAATTCTCTTAAGGCCTCTTGTTGATCATAATCTTGTTCAAATCCTTGGAGAGAAACGACTTTATCAACAGAATTTCTTGGTAAGGCCAAATGAAAAGGGCTCTGTTCTTCAAACCTGAGTTTCTCAAAAGGCTCCAACCCTTTAACTCTTCCCCTTTTCTCATTTCTTTCTTTTGCGGTCACGATCGCATCGGGGTCGGGATCGACTCCCAAGACCCTTCCTGTTTCCCCAACCGCACCAGCCATCAAAATGGCGCCGGCTCCTGTCGCTGTGGGAACATCCAACACAACATCGCCTTTTTCAAGAACCTGCCCCCCAGGAGCTCCGGAAATATACTGATAACGGGTTTCGTGGATTTGGGCCGTTGTAAAACCGTATCCTTTCATTGTATGGAGGGACCCCACCTTGTGAAAGGGAAGCCGTCTCTCAAGAATTTGGATAGCTTGCCCCAAGACACATATTTTTCGATAAGCTTTCCGAAATTCCATGATCGCAGCCAATTGGGCACTGGATTCGTTTAAATTATCCCAAGCCGGGATAACTTCATCACGCAAAATATCCGTGTGGGCTTGCATTATTTGTTTCACATAATTGGAACTCAAAAAATCGAATTCTCCGTAGCGATCGACTTTTAGAATCATCCGGGCTTCGCGCATAATGAGGCTGTTCCCAAAAGCGTGATTAGAATCATTGGATCCAAAGTTTAAACTTTGCAAACGGCTCACCAATTCCCGGACAGCCTCGGCATGGGGATTATTTTCAAATCCCAATACTGTTTCGGATGAAACATCGAACTCATCCGGCACATCGCCTTCAGCCTCTCTATCTTCCTCTAGTGTAAATCCATTCTGATATAGATGCGGTTCCAGGCCATTGGTATCCAGATTGGCTATAAGGGCTTGACGGGTTCCCATGGGACCATTGGCCAAGGTGATCACTCTCTCATCAAGGTTTTGGGGTCTTTTGCCTCCAACCCAAACAGCCACACCCCCTTTTGTGACCACGCGATTCAACATGGCGATTTCGTGTTCCCCATCTCCAATGGCCATTGTTCCTTCCCAAACAGCTTTGGGTCTCACATCAATTTCACCGGAAATTTTCTTGACCAAAAACTGCGTTTCTCGTGCCTTGTACCCGGGTTCACGATCCTCTCCTTCGTATATGATGTCGATTCCACGAAAACCAACTCTTTTTCCTGCCTCCCCATCATAACCAATGTTTATTGTTCGTTTGCTGGTTTCTGGGTCAAGGTGATTGACAACAAACGAGGTTGTATCAGACGGTTTTTCTGCTGTGTTGATGGCTATTTGCGCGCTAGGATATTTGATGGCTATTCGATCCATCAAGATCTTTAAGGAATTATCAATATCTTTTCCTTTTCCAATGAGGGTATTATCACGATCCACCACCAACAGCATCAGTTTTCTTCGTAACGCCTCTTCATCTTTCTGTTTTCTTTCTAACGTCACTTGTGAACCCACCAACGCTCTTCTGGTATTCAAATTGAAATGAAAATAGGGATGTTTCCCATGTCTTGTGGGGGTAAGAGACCGATTCTCTCTATACCAATTTCTCTTCATCTTTCTGAAAAATCTCCATGCTCGTCCATTAACCTCTTTATCGTTAACAATCCGAAACTGAACTGATTCGATTTGGTGGTGTTCCAAATTCTTAAGAAGATGGGTAAACAACCAAGTTGTCAAAGAGGTTCCTTGGTAAATTGGAGAAACAACCAAATCTTGCAAGGTATCTTTTGTGTCCTCGACGCCCACCATGGCATAGGCGACAAGGTTACCGTTGGAATCGACAACCGCAAAGCTCAAGTTATCCATAAAAGGAACAGCGGCGTTTTGATCTGGCCTATAAGACAAGGACAGCTGTCTGAGTTTGGAATATTGATCGCGTTTTCGAAAAAGAAGTTCGTGGGTTAATGGAACAATCTGTAATGTTTGCCCCAAAACAACACGTTGGTTGGGCCCAAATTCGCTGGATGGATAATTATCCGCTCGAATGGTTTCTTTCCCCCCATGGAACATGCCATCGGATGGCGCTTCTCCCCACCACAATGCCCTTATATCAGACTTGTTGTGAAAGATAGTGTAAGCGTTGAGAAAAACCATGGACCACAAGAAATACGATACCCATTTCAAAATTCCCCAAAATTCGTTCATGGCGGCACGAATAAAATCGGGATCAAGGTAAAAATTGATTCCAAGGACAATTAAGATAAGAGCCCCAACCAACAATAGGCCAATATGGGGGAAGAGGCCCATAAGGGCAATGCGACGAATTTCGGTTTTTGTGTATATTCTTTCTTCGTCGAAGGGAACACCAATTCTGCTCAGTTCTCGTCCCCTTAAAAAAGCCCGAAAAAGACTTTCCCCGTTAAGATGAAGAGCGGCGTGGTTTAAAGGAGCCGTAAACTTTTCGGCCTTTGGATCTTGGAAGCGGTTCCACAACACAGCCGCATGACCTGGTTCATGAAGGTAGGCGTATATCATAAAAGCCAAAACCCGAATTAGCAAAACAAGAAGAACATATCCCCCAAAATTGATAAGTGTTGCCCCTTCAATGTTCTGGTATTCATACTTAAGAACTGTAAATCCAATCCCCAAAAAAGCGGCAGCCAAGTTAACATTTTTATCTCTTCTTTTTATGTTCTCATGACTTGAAGTCCGATCAATAGCCCATTTCATAAGAAGACCGAAAAAGAAGAGAACAACAAGGGCAATAATACACGCCTGAAAGAAAACCATCCAATTCGCTGTTAAGGGAAGTGTGAACATAATTGAGAAAGTGGCAATCCCGAAAGCCCATACCCAGGTATTGTAGATGGCCTCTTCATTCGTCTCTGGTGCCAAATCCTGTTCTTGTTCATCTGACCGTGGATGAACCTTTAATGGTTTAACCGGCAATGTTCGTTGTTCAATCACTCCGGAACGGTGAACAACAGTTAAGATTCGATTATCGGGTGAGAAAGCCAATCTGTTTATCCCAACTTGGCCTCTCCACCTAGCCAACTCCACTCCTTGCTCAACATTCCAAATCTTCACCACCCCTGATCCGGAAACAGAAGCCATCAACTTCCCATCAGGACTGATATCAACGGACACAACAGGAGCGGCTGGATCCGGTTCCCTTATCAGTGATTGATGATCTTCCCCCCTTTGACCAAAGGTCAACTCCCCACTTCTAAGAGCTTGGAGGGTGAGTCCCGATGGCCTGTGATAGGCCAAGGCCGTATACTCACCGTCAAATCCCTTAATGCGTGTTTGACTACGGTTCCTTACTGCATTCCACAAAAGGAATTGACCATTTTCATCCGAAATGGAAATTTCATCCTCATTCTCTTCAAAACCAAGGCCAACAATGGAATTTTTACCAACCTTGGTCTCGGTTTCAATTTTCGCGGAATCCACATCCCATAAAACCACACGGCCCTTAGAATCCCCTGTGACAAGCAATCGGTCATCTGAAGAAAAGGCCATAACCGATATCATCTCGTTATGCTTTCTAAGTTTCTTTGGTGTGTCATCGCCCACCGTCCAAAGATAAACATTTCCCCGAGCATCTCCAATGGCCAGACGGGTTCCATCGGAATTAAATACCAAACACATAACAGGGCGATCCCCCAAGGTCAAAGTGTCATAAGGCTTATTTTTATTTGTGTCCCAAATTAGAACAGAGGCCATTCTTCTAGTAATCCCTTCATCATAAATCTCTGAGCCAAGGGCGAGAAGGTGAGGTTGGGTGGGATGGGCTGCCATGGAGTGAACAATGTTACCAACAGCTTGAATGGTCTTCGGAAGTTTTGATTCATGGGTATGGGCCAGAGCATTCTGATTAACAGAAGGGGGTCCTCTTTTGTGCAGAAGAGACGGAACCTTTTTTATTTCTTGGATTCGGCGTTTTCCAAATTCTCGAAGGATTTTGAGTATGATTTGAATAGCTGATCTTAGTACTCTTAAACCAAGTTGGATTTTTCTCAAATGATAATAATCCTTTAAATTCCAATGAATCACGGTCCCATCTTCCCCACCCGATAAAAGAAAAGTCCCGTTCGGACCAAAAGAAACTGTATTAACCTTACCTGGATGTGCTCTTAATACAACCCGCTCCTTGGCTCGTTGCGTTTCCCAAAGGCGAACCGTGCCATCGGATCCGGCAGAGACAAGATTCGTTTCCTTAGGACTCAATTGGATATCTTGAACCGGCCCCTTGTGTCCATTTAGGGGAATGACCCTTTCCACACTGGGGTACAACAATATTTGATTTGATCCATTTGTAACGGCCATAAAACCCGTTTTTGATCTACTGTGAAACCGCGTGGCTCCGGATAGGTTTACCACGCCAAATGATTCGACCAATTCCCCAGATCCCAAATCAAAAGTTTGAACATTGCCCTTTCTATCGTAAACCTTAAGATTTTCTTCTTCATCAAATCCCAATCCAAGAACGGGTTCTCCAGTTGGTTCAATCAAGTCGCGTTCGATCCAACCTCCCAACTCAATTATTCGTATTTGCCCTGTAGAGGTTCCTCCAACCAAAATATCTTTTTCCACATTGAATTCTAGGTTGGTGATCCGACCAGACCAATTGGCAACCAGTCCTGATTCCCCCGTCGTTATATCGGTTATATCAACCCTGGCCTCTGATCCCTCGCCGTAAGCAACCGCCATAAATTCCCCAATACCGCTGAAAGCAATCGCTGTTACCGGTCCATCGAAGGACTCTCTCATGTTCATCATGCGAGCCGTCATAAACCTGTCCCATTTTAGTCTCATCCAATTTCGGATATCTGAGAGAGGATCCCATGGCGCATCAAGTATGGGAACAGTGATGAGATCGGTTCCTCTTGCCAAACACAATTCTGTTCCATCCTCATTCAGAGCAATAGCTTCAACTGAATCTGGTGTTTGGTTAGGAAAGAACGTGATTATACTGTCATGGTCATGACCTTCCTCTTCGTAAAATTTGGTGCCTGAACCCAAATCATGAACCATCACTTCACTTTTATCAACAAGAAGGGCCAATCTGTTTCGCTCTTGGGAAGGGAAAGAAATATCAATCGACGAAATTCCTTTTGCCGGAACAATGACATGACTTGCTTTCTTTCCGGATGCCACGGTTGGTTCCACAATGGTAACGGTTCTCGAATTTTCCTCCATATCAATTTCAAATATTTGGACATGATCCTCCCCAATTTCAGTTACCCCCCATTTCTCACCTAACTTGTCCAATTTCCCAAGATCGAATGTCGGACTCTTACTCTCTCCATCCCCATTCTGTTGTCTTTCTAATAAAACAGCGGATAATCCGGGCTGAGCTGTGGCCAACAAACTTTCATCTGGACTTACGGCCACCTGGTGAACAGGAGTGCTTGTGACGAGGAATGAAGTCAAAATTGGAGTATTGGCCCTAAGATCCCAGACGCCGACTCCGCCATTGGTTTCACCCGCCACGCTAAAATAAAGGTGGGTTCCATCGCGATTAAATCTTATAGAAGTCACCTCGCACTTCTTACCAGGGATCTCCTCTCTCTCATCTGATGGCAATTCCAATTTGAGTCCATCAGCAAAATAAAAATTCGTCGGTCTTTCAAATTGGATAATGCTTCCATCATCGTACCCAACAAACAAGGAAGGGTTCTCACCAGGTTGATCTGGCTGCAAGGCCATGGCAGTTGGATTTCCCTGAAGATCAAATTGCTGGGTGTGAACATAATTACCGACCAGGCGCTTATCTCCAGAATTTTCGATCCTCTGAATATTTTCAACAATGTTCGTATGATTCTTATCTTCCCTTAAGACAACAACATGATCCCCCATCAAATCCATCGTAATGTCTTTGACGTCATACCCATTGTCGGCTTGCATCAGCATCTGATGAAGGGGATCCTCATTTGATTGAAGATCACGAACCTCAAGCTGAATCCTTTTCCCGCGCGGATAGGTCACCGCCACGGTATTTCCCATTCCGCTTCTGGCCATGTGCCCAATGGGATTCGGGGTTTGGAAGATTTTGTTCTCTTCATCTTCTGATTCAGGTTTCTCTACTTTTTGAAAACTTGATATCTGGTAGACAACGGCAAGAATCAAGGCGAGGATATTTAACACCAAACCAACACCACAAAAATTAATTGGAATATTTGAATTAGACGGATTGATTATTAATGTCAATAAATTCAATCCCAAATTAACAAGAAGGATAAAAGATACAAACAGGGTCAAATTACGAGGCCTTAGAATGAACTCCAAAAAGGTACTCTCTTCCGATTTTGAAGCTCTCAGCCCAAACGGTGTAAATTCGTAACCGGATTCTCTGATTTCATTTAATTGTTGATTGGTACGCCTTATAATGTCTTGGGTATGCGGATACTTATCCTCTTCTTCTAGAATTTGGCGCGCTTCTTCTTGAAAGCGGCCTTCTCTCTTTTTTACAACCTCGCTGATGGTGTCAAAATCAAAAAGCCAGTTGATATTGGCTTGCACCAATGCATCATATCTTTGAACATGATCGGTGTTGATTTGTGATGGATTTCCGAAAACGGTTCGAAATTTATCCATAAAATCGATATAGGGACTAATTTCCATTCTTTCTGCGACTTGAGCAAATGCCAGAAATTGGGCAAAACTGGGGCCATCGGGTGCCTCAATTGAATGCAATCCACGCGACATGGTCCAAACTCGATACGGGGGATTGGTTGCTTCAGCAAAGATGGCCAAGGTGGCTTGTCGATCAACGTTCAAATCTGTTGACACGCTATTATAGGAATCGTCAATTAACTTCATTTGAAAATCGCTAATGATGTCATTAAAGATATCCCAGGCGATATCTTGGATCATTTCATCTCTTGATTTGGATTTGAGCATTTCTGCCCGTTCGGGATTAACGAGAAAATAACGCATATCAGATCGAACAGAATTCATGATTTCATAAACATTCTGAGCAAGGAACATTATTGCCAATGGAGAAACAACACATCCAGCGTGGGAAAAGGATTCAATCGGATCTTCTGGGCCATCTGGAAGTGGTTTGGAAATCCAAATTCTCGCATGGTCGGATTCATTTATACTGGGGATGCTCCCGATGATCGGCACAACATCAAAATAGGGGTTTTTTCTTCGAGGGCCAGACTGAGGAAGAATAACAATTCCGTGTTCAGATAGATGCTCATTTAAAAAGGCTACTTTTCTTTCACGGGTTTCTAAATATTCATCTGACGATGACGTAAGGACCCGTTTGAGATAGGTGGATAATCGCCAGTCACCGGTCACATCAAGAGATCGTTTGTCGAGCTCATCAACTTTTTGAGCGGGTATCTCTTTGAATTCTTCAGTTAAAAATTTCGAGCGATTCAGTACTATTGCAATTGACTTTGCCAAGCGATTGACCTCTGGACTCGGTTCCTTATTTGAAACAGATTGGAATCCAGAAACAGACGTCACCAACGGGATCATGGCCATATCAGAAACATGGGATACGATCCCTTGTGTGACTTCGGGATTGAGGGCACCAGAAATCAAAACAAAAAGAAGAGAGGCCGCTAGAACTGGTCCGTATTTTTTTGTTTGTGTCCAAGCGAAATCCCCGAGGGTCTTGAGGGGTTCCCAATTGGGATTGGAAATTTTTCCAAGTTGAACATGAACCTGAACCAACTCCCCTGTGGAGGTAAAATCACCCGAGACATTTGCTCCTCCAGCTTGAAGGGTTGCTGAATGAGCCTGAACATCACGAACCGATACATCAATTGACTCGGTTTCCGGTGATACTGTTTTCATGACTTTTCGGATTTGATCAAGACTCCTGTCCATAAAAGCCGATACCAATCCATACAAAGTCGCCATTGAAACGCGGCTAGCACCCATAGCAAGATCGGCCAAAAACAGCTTTTCACCAGCAAAAAGTTTGTCGAGAGGGGTTTTCTCTTGGCTGAAAACACTTAGAGGAGACGTTCCAGAAGAAGAATTGAGTTTTGTGATTTTGGGAGTAAAAATGAAAGTTCTTGGCCCGCCTGCCGGCGAGGCAGGTTCTTGGTTCTTGGTTCTTAGTTGGTTTAAGATTCCGGAGGAGTGGAATCCTCCTGTTACAAGGATAGCGACCTTGGCATTGTGGGTGCCCATGGCTTCGATGAGATTCTCGGTCATGGCATTGTCGCGGGCTTCAGCAAGTCGATAGAACAATTGACAATTGTCGATTGACGATTGACCATTTAAGGAAATCATTAATGAATCCCTATTTTTCGATGGGTAAGGGTCATTGGTCAATTCCTGGTATTCCTCCCACTCCTCTTTCGTTAACTCAAAATCCACAAGTTTTCCCATCAAATACAGATGGCGAGAGGTTTCCACCAATTTTTTTTCTATTGGGGATTGAATGAGAGAAACAACGATGGAGTTCTCCAACGACTGGACATCTCTTAATAACTCTTCGGCTTGGATGCTTTGGGTGAGGATGATGTATTGGATGTAGTTTTCAAACTGGGGAAAATGGGAGAGAGTAACATTGCTATTCTCACAAAGAGTCTTAACATGGGCATAGAACTCAGCTGGAGAAATGTGTCCGGATCGAAGGGCCACACTGAATTGGATGAGATGTTGGGATTGATTGGGGGGCAACTTTCTCACCAACGATTCGATGAGATATTTTCTCTCGTTTTCAACGCGATCAAAATCAATCGTCTCTTCCAGATGGAGTGCCTCGATGAAACGATGGACCGATTCACTTACCACTTCATTTTGAGAGGTTAAATATTGAACATATTTTCCAAATGACAATTCTCCTGTTTGGTGTGATTCCACTGTTTTGTCAAAAGCAAGAAGCCGTTGATTGAAGGTGTGATATTTTTTCTGTTTGTGAGATTCTTTGAGACTTTTGATTTGTTTCTTGATGATGTCTCGGCTGCCAAAGGTCTTTTTTACAACCCCCACATGCTCCTCATACAACTTCTGATCATCCACACCCACAAAAACAGGAATCGGTTCGGGATGCGTCAATCCCGTATGAACCGGTCCTGAAATACGGTGTTCCCTTAACAAATAATCCGCAACGGTCTGTGTTATGTTGGGAATAGAAAGATCTCGATAAAGTGAAAGATCCATTTCTCCAAACGCCCCCTCGAGTGCGACCAAGTCTACTTTGCCAGTGTCAATAAGAGATCGGAGGGCTTCTGCAATGTTGGTTTGGGCTTCCTCGTTTTTGTGGATGTCTTGGATGTGAAGAAGAATCTTATCGGATTTTCCATCTAATTCCTGGCGAAGATTTCCAAATTTGGAAAGGTAGGAATCAAAAAAAAGGGAATCCTCTTCCTGAACCTGAGTTTGGTTCCGTAACAGAGTCAGATTCAAAGGTGAAACTTTTTTGAGTGGGAAAACGGGAGACGCTTGAGGAATATCGATTGGAAGATGGGCCAATTGGCTATTGTTGGTTTGAATTCTTTCTTTTCGTTCAGCCCAAAAATTGGCTTCAACCGCATGCGGAAAAAGAACATTGGTCACCAACATCACAACAACAACCATCGGTGAAAGTATTTTTATAGAAGGTGATCTTTTTCTCATAGGAAATACAGGATTTGTCTCTTGTTTAACATGCAATTATTATAAGGAGGGAAAATTAAGATTCGGTTAAGAAGTTGTAAAAAGGTTGTAACAGAAAGGAGTCAATATTACTGAGCATCAAACGGAAGGGCCCGATTCCCTCATCCCAAAAAAGACCATTTGAGAACAAAGATAATAAGAAAATGGAAAGGATGGAGGAATGGGTTGAATTATAGAGCGGTTTTTTTATTTTGGGTTTGGGTATAAGTTCACGAACGTCTTTCCGGCGAAAGCCAGGATGATGTCAACCGCCTTTTTTCATCATCGCAATCAGCTGCGGATGAATACGAGAATTAGAGGCGAGTGTTTGAAGGGGATGATCAATTTTATAAGGACGGCCCTGAAAATCGGTTACCATTCCACCGGCTTCCCTTACCAATAAGTCACCGGCAGCCACATCCCAAGGGTGTAAGTTACATTCCCAATATCCTTCTGCGCGGCCACAAGCCACCCACGCCAAATCCAATGCCGCTGATCCGAAACGGCGTATGCCCATGGTCTTCTTTAAAAAAGGTTTTAAGAGGCCCAAATAATAATTGGAACGAACATCTCGATCATAAGGAAAACCGGTGATCAGAAGTGACTCAATCATCTTCTTCTTTTGTGAAACCCGAATTTTCTTACCGTTGCAGGTGGCGCCTTTTCCTTTTGCGGCCATAAAAAGCTCTTCTCGAAAAGGATCATACACCCCACCTGCCAGTGTTACCCCTTTAACTTCAACAGCCACCGAAACACAAGCCTGCGGAATATAATGGATATAGTTGGTCGTCCCGTCCAACGGATCAATCACCCAACGGGTGCGATTTGGATCACTTAAGGAAATGTCTCCTTTTTCTAAGAAGGCTGATTCTTCTGCCAAAAAAACATGGTGGGGAAACCGTTTCCGAATTAAAGAGACAATGCGTCTTTCTGACTCTTTATCAACCTGTGTGACAGGGCTAATAGGTGTTTTGTAAGAAATGTGCCGTTTTGACCGAAATCCTTTTTTAAGGATGTTGCCACCAATCAAGAGGGCCTCTTTAACGGTTTTATAGAGAGATGAGAGTGAGTCCTTTTTCATAAGAAAGAGTACGATAGAAAATTTTTTAACGGGGAGGGATAAAAGAAGTTTACTTCAATGTCCCGAGGTTGTGCTTTCTTCTTTCAATGTATCTCTTGACCTTGGAAATACGTGTTTTGGGGATCTTCACTTTTCCCTCATCGGTTTCGATAATGATCACATCTTTTTGATCAGAAGGAACAACAATCCCCAAAACCCGCTGACCATCACGCAAGGTAATAAGAACAGCACCACTTAAACCCTCAAACGGAGAACGAGGGGGAGTCTTCTTAGTTGAGGTCTTCGATTCTCTCATTTTTGGAGTCAATCTTTTTCGATTTTCCAATTGGTCACGAATTCGAAAAGACCAATGGGGTATATGCCAAAGCAATGTCACAGAATGACTGTCGCCCAACTCCCCAAAAGGAACCCAGGCATAATCAATACTGGTTTCAAAAAATGTGAGCCCCATCCCAAGGCTAGCGCCCGACAACTTTTCGGCTTCATTTCGACGGGTGTTATACCCCCCTCGAAAAGCCAAATGATCCGATCCTTTGTTAAGCGGTTTCCATTCAATTCCACTCGCAACAACAGCGCCAGGTCCTTTAATGGATCCCACATCCAAGGTAAAGGAAAAACCTGTTCCTATGGAAACCGCGTTCCCAAAAAGAAAAGTTAATGGCAGATCGTCTTCTTGATTGATAAAGGAAACAGAACTCCCAAAATTTCGAGCAACAAAAGCATGACGGATACGAGAAGACAAAGGACTCAAGAAGCTCATCCCCACATCACCAGCCATTCCATCAGCCGAAATTCCCGCAATCTCCGACTTGAACCATTTTCCTGCCAATCCCAATCGGAATCCCTCTCCTCCGTATGCAAATCCAACCACACCGAATTGATCGGAGGCATCAAACGACCCAATTCGATTTCCCCCTCCATCAAAACGCTTGATGGTACCGTGAGAAATAAGACTCATTCCCAGCCCAACACCAAATTTTCCACGATGAAAAGCGAGTGCCAATTGATTCAGGCTGGTATTTTCCACCATCGGGTTATGCGAAATCATCAGCTCGGGACGACCCATGTCCACCAAATTGGCCGGATTCCAATAGAGTGCTTCAACCCCCTTTCCCTTGGCTGAATAAGCCTCTCCCATCGCCAGCCCTCTTGCTCCCACACCTATTTTGAGAAAATTTGCCCCTGTTGTTCCGGAATCTGATCCGAATAGGGGAGAGAGAAATGCCGCCAAACAAAACCCAATTCCCCAAACACCAATCCGGCGCATCATCGGACGATCCCCACACGGCCGATTTTCTTATCTCCGGAAGGGTCGGTAATCAAATAGGTGTATATTCCACTGGCCACCTTTTTTCCGTTTTTCGTATCCAACAACCAAGGAATAAAACCATCCCTGTTGTTATCCAACAAATCCTGGACCAACTCACCAGATAAATCGTATATCCGAAGACGAGCCCCTGCTGTGAGCAGATCAAAATTGACTTGGGGTTGATGCTGATCAGCCCGAAAAGGATTGGGATAGGCCACAACGTGACTTAAAGAACTCGCAGGAACATGCTGCAACAAAGCAAACATCCCAAAACTATCCAACTCTGTTGTGACGGTTTTGAGCACTTTATCAACAGTAGAGGTGATGGGTTCCCATCGACCTGTTGTGGAATTGTATTTGGCCAACGTCAATGAATCCTCATTATCTGGATCCGACAAATCAACCAGACGATACTCCAGTATCACGGTGTAGAGCCCCTCTGGAGTGAGAGTTGAACGCGCAATTCCAACTTCTGTTCCAATCCCAGAGGAAGCAAAAGGATCCAGCGTTGTGTTGACACTTGGCAAATCCGGATAAGCATCAAAATCCAGAAGAATATCTTGATTAATCGTACCGGCTGGCCAATTGATCACCTGGAGTCCTTGGGGAGCCTGGACAGAGGTTTGGATACCTTGATTGGAACCGATGGGAAGAACATTAAAAGCAGTGGTTATAATTCCAAAACCATCTTCAAGCGAACTACTCGATCCCAGTTTTGACATGGTTACATCCCATCGGCCTCCCCGATCGGCCCCTGTTAAATCAAATTCGGCTGTGGCAGCGGTATCGGATAAAATGGCCTGGGTGGAAGCAGCAATAGAAGGGAAACCACTGCGGGTTAAGGAAATGGTCAAATCAGAGGTAAATTTTGTTCCTGTGATGGAAACAACCGTGGATGTGCTGGTGATGGGTGCTGTTGAAGGATCAACGGAGGTAACGGTCACTTCCACAATCGTAAAGGTACTGGCCAGTGTCTTGACTGTCTGACCCGCTGTCACCACCACATCCCAAAGACCAGCGGTGGCTCCCAGCAAGTTGACGGTGCCCGTTATGGTTGTTGAATTTGGAACAGCCACATTGGTTGCGGAAATTGTTTCGGAACCATTTTTCAGACTTAAGGTGGACTCTGGCACAAGGGAGATCCCCGATACCGTCAAATCAACACTGGTCGTTGTATTGAGCCCAAAGGAAGGGGATATACCGGTAACCGACATCATCGCCCGCGCCACATTGACCCGTCCTGCTCCAAGTTGGCCTCCAAAACCAGGATTTAATGAGTCAATGTCTTCAGTGGAATCAAGAAGCCGTTGGTACACCTCATCATCTGTCAATGAAGGGTATTGGGCCAAAACCAATCCAGCGATACCCGCCACCATGGGTGAGGCCATGGAGGTTCCGGACCAGAATGCATAAGAACCATCTTGCACCGGTAACGTGGAACGGATCGCTACACCTGGACCTGAAATTTGCACCCATGACCCAAAATTGGAAAATGTTCCCAACTGATCATTCCGATCTGTGGCCGCCACAGCCATAACATTGTCATAGGCTGCGGGATAACTAAATTGGGAATTGGATGTGGCTTCATTTCCAGCAGCGGCAATCAGAACAACGCCATTTAACTCAGCATAATTTAATGCAATTTCAACTGTGGAGTCAGCCTCTCCTCCAAGAGAGATATTGATGACATCAGCTCCCTCATCGGTTGCATATCTAATGGCATCAGCAAAGGCATCCGTTGTAATCAGACAATTACTCGGGGCCACCTTAAGGGCCATAAGCGACACAATCCAGTTCACCCCTGATACACCAACAGCATTGTTTCCATCCGCACCTACAATTCCAGAAACATGCGTTCCATGTCCCCCGAAATCAAATAGGAAAAAGCTGTTGTAACAATCATCATCCGGGTCCCCGTCGTCATCTCCAAAATCATAACCAAAGTTATCATCAATTTTTCCATTCCCATCATTGTCCACCCCGGTGGTTGTAATGGTGCCAGAAGACTCACCAACATTCTGCCAAAGGTTTCCTTCAATATCGGGATGATCCCAATCAAGCCCCGTGTCAATTATGGCCACCACCACACCGGTTGTTCCTGTATGCGTGTCCCATGCCACTTCGGCATCAATATCGCTACCCTCCGTCCCTCGCCCACTAGGATCATAAAAATCAGCTCCTCCATCTTGCCCCGTATTTTTCAATCCCCATTGGGTACCATAAAAAGGATCATTTGGAATTGTAACAGAAGGATAATAGTAATGATTGGGGTGGGCATACTCAACGCCCGCTTTCTTAGAAAGATATTTTATGGTCTTTTTAACATCACCCCCGTCTTCAAGCGTAACAAGAATGGTCCGATTCCGTTGGTTTACGGCTCTGTAAAAAGAATTCCTGTCTTTGGCTCGGGCCGAAACCGATTGAACATAAGAAGAAGATTGCGGTGCCCCAAAAAGCGGTTTCATGGATTTGGCTTTGATTTCTTTTAAAAGGGAGGAAAGATGGGAATCAACCTGATGAAATTGGGCTTGGCTGTATTGGGAGCGGGACAGATTGATATTGTCTCGAACGCAGACAATGACTTGGTTTGGCACATAAGATGGCCGACTCTGGGCTCCTACTTGCGAACAAAAGGCAACAAAAAGAACCGCGATAAGAGGGTAAAAAGCTTTCTTCATTACCATTAAGCCTGCCTGAAAAAAGTCATGATTTCAAGACAAGAAATTTCTACTTCGAATTGATTTTTCGACTTAAAACGTCGACCAGATTCTCAATTGTGGCCTCTGGTGCCAGGAGGGGCTTCTGAAAATGGTTCTCAATTAATACTTTTCGCGTAGTTGGGCCGATGGCCACCATTTTTGTCTTTTTCTGGAGGGAACGGATCTCCGACTTTGAGAAAAATCGGAGAAAGTTTCTTACGGTGGATGCTGAGGTAA
Source organism: bacterium F11 (assembly GCA_002176905.1). The sequence goes on from MSYE01000259.1 coordinate 46,567, forward strand.
ACGTGACAGCATCCACTCCTTTTAAAATCAACTTCTTTACCCCTTTAGGCGGGGGAGGTGCCATTTGATTTCGATAAATTCCCAACTCCTTTACACGGGCTCCTTTTTTCATGAGTCCATAAATAATGTCGCGTGGCCCTCCTTCAACACGGGGGATCAGAATTCTTTTTCCCCGAATGTTTGTTAGTCCTTCCAGAATTCCTTCGGCTCCAAATTTCTTTGCCTGTTGGGTTACTCTCCAACCCCTGTTTTCGATGACCTGGGCAGTTTGAGGCCCCACAGCACAAATCTTTGGACCAAACTTATCTTGGTTGTATCCATGCCGTTTGAGGCCCGCATGAAAAATGCGAACCGCGTTGGCACTTAAGAAAAGAACCCAATCAAAACGGGAAGCTTCTTGGGAAAAAGTACGATAAAAATCATTTAACCTGGGATTATCCCAAATGGGTTGAATCTCAATAGCGGGACACAAAATGACCTCGGCTCCCTTATCCTGAAGAAGGCGCGTGATACGTGAGGCTTGGAACTCCGAACGGGTGATAACAATTCTCTTACCAAGAAGGGGTTTTTCCTTCTGAATCCAATTCAACATTCTGGTCAACTTTCCGACCCAACCCACAATGATAATAGCCGGCGCCCTTAACGTTCTCTTCTTAAATTCTTTCAATGATTCTTTCAAGGTTGTCTGAATGATGCGCTGATGAACAGTTGTCCCCCATTCAATAGCCACAACAGGAAGAGTTTGAATCCAACCGGAAAGGAGCAATTGTTGCCGAATGAAACCCCAACGACTAACTCCCATCAAAATCACCAGGGTTCCTCCCTTTGGAAGAAGGGACCAGTTCACTCCAGGGATTTCATGTCTCCCTTTTCCCTCGTGACCAGTCAAAAAGGTTACATAAGAGGCCCAACGCCGATCACTGACCGGAATCCCAGCATACCCTGGCACGGCAATAAGCGAGGTGACACCAGGTACAACTTCAAAAGGGATGTGGGCCCGAGAAAGGGCTTCCATTTCTTCTCCACCCCGGGCAAAAACAAGAGGATCTCCTCCCTTCAATCGAACCACACGGTTCCCTTTTCGGGCTTCTTGAATGAGAATCCGATGAATTCCTCCTTGGGTTTTTTTAATGGAAGAACCATGGGACGCACCGGGTCCTCTTTTCCCAACAGAAATGATCCGCGCTTTTGTCGAATAAACCAAATATGGATTAACCAAGGCATCCATGACAATCACATCCGCTGAGCGAATCAAATCTTCCCCGCGAACCGTGATGAGCCCCGGATCACCCGGCCCCGCTCCCACCAAATACACTTTCCCTTTTTTCTTTTGTTTCAAATGGCTATCCCTCTTTATTGGATTTTTAAAAGGATGTCTGAGCCACCTTCGTGGAGCAGGCGTTCGGCGACTTGGCCTCCGAGGAACTCGGGTTCGGATGGATCGCCTTTTTCTTCGATCTCCACCCGTTTTTCTCCATTTGGAGTTAAGATAACCGCTTTGAGGATGAGTTCATTGCCCTCGATTCTGGCCAATCCCCCCAAAGGAATCAAACAAGAACCACCCATTCCTTGTAGGAACGAGCGCTCGGCTCTTGCCGTTATATCGGACTCTTTGTCGCTAATGGTATCAAGGATGGCGCTCATCTCTTCATTCTCTTCACGGTATTCCAATCCCAAACAACCTTGGCCCGGCGCTGGGATCATTTGATGAACATCAATCACCTCGGTTATTTCGGATTCCAACCCCAATCTCTTAAGGCCCGCACAAGCCATGAGGATGGCATCGTATTCCCCTTTTCTCAGCTTTTGAATTCGGGTTTCAACATTGCCCCGTATTGGTTCGATCCGATACCGATCTTTGTAATGGAAAAAAATCTGGGAGATTCGTCTGGGGGAACTGGTACCCACAATGGACCCGCGCGGTAGCTCTCGAAGCAGCTCTCCGAACCGAGATATCAACGCATCATTGGGTGTCTCTCTTCGTGGGTAAGGGCCCATTTGAAGACCCGAAGGTAACATTTGAGGAACATCCTTAAGAGAATGAACAGCCAAATCAATTCGCTTGGCCAATAGAGCTTCTTCAATCTCTTTAACAAACACACCCTTGCCTCCCATTTTGGTTAAAGCGGAGTGAGGATCTTTATCCCCTGTTGTTTTGATGATGGTCAAGCTCAAATCAAGCTGGGGATTCTTTTTCTGGAGCTCGGTCATCACCCAATTGGCTTGTCCACGAGCCAAGGGAGATCCGCGGGAACCTATACGCATTTTCATGTTTGTTATTTAACCCTTATTTGGATAATGGCGGAGAGAAACACGGTCACCCTTTAAGGTGCCAGAGATCCAATCCTGAAATTCTTTGGCCCTCTCGTTTGCAAACGATTCCGCTGATGTCACAGCCTTTTTTCTTCGAACAAGATTCTCATCAACAATACCCTGAAGATCATCCAAATTGTAAACATACACATTATCAAGATCATGAACTTTTGGGTGAACATTTCGGGGAACAGCGATATCAATAAAATAAAGAGAGCGTTGGCGTCTTTGCTTCATAATCTGAGCCACCATTCCCTCGTTAATAAAGGGATTATCGGATGACACCGAACAAATAACAATGTCGGCTTTCAGGAGTTCCGTTTCGAGCTGGTCAAGACTTCCCCCCTTTCCATTAAGAAGCTTGGCAAGCTCTTTTGCTTTTTCGGGAGTTCGATTGAGAACGGTGAGGTGTCCGGCTTTTTGGCTTATGAGATGACGCGTTGTTACCTCCGCCATGGTTCCGGCACCAAGGAGCAAAACATGATGATGAGCCAGTTCACCAAAAATACGCAGGGCCAATTGGACCGCAATCGAGGCCACAGAACTGGCTCCTTCGGAAATATCCGTCTGAACACGCACTTGCTTTCCGACAAAAAGGGCCCGTTGAAATAACACATTGGTGATTTTTCCGGTTGAGCCATGTTGATGCGCCGTCAGATAAGCCGATTTTATCTGACCCAATATTTCGCTCTCCCCAATAACAAGGGAATCCAATCCCGATGCCACCCGAAACAAATGCAAAATGGCATCTTGCGATTGATATTTATAAAGAGAGGAGGTTAACTTGGGGGCCTTATACAGATCCTTAAAAAAAGAAGAAAGAGAAACAAAGGTTTGCTTAGGGTCTTTTTCTGGATGGGCGTAGACCTCCAACCGGTTGCAGGTTGAAAGAACCACCGCCTCTTTGACACCCACCTGTGATTGCAGGGTCACAAGAGCCTGTTCCAACTTTTCCTTTGGAACCGTCAAATGCTCCCGCATTTGCAGCGGAGCTGTCTTATGAGACAAGCCAACCAGCACCACACCCATAAACTAGAATCCTCTGAACATCCTCATTTTCCTCCACCAGATAAAAATCCGTGTAAATCTGAGATAAAATTCACACCAATGTAGGTGAACAATACCACTCCAAAACCAGCCAATGAGAGATAGGCTGATTTCTTTCCTCGCCAACCGCTCACCAAACGCAAATGCAAATAAATGGCATATACAACCCAGGTGATAAAGGCCCATGTTTCTTTGGGATCCCACCCCCAATACCGTCCCCACGCCTCATATGCCCAAGCTGCTCCCAGCAACACACCCAATGTTAAAACGGGAAAAGCAAAAGCAATAATTTTGTAAATCAAATTATCCAATTCATCCAACGCAGGGAGACGAAAAATGGCCATGACAGGCTTTTTGGCTTTCAAAAATCTTTCTTGTAAGAGATAAGCCAAACCAATCCCAAAGGCATTGGCAAAAAGAGAGTAGGAAACAAACATCACCGGAACGTGAATGGCCATCCAATAAGATTGAAGCGCGGGCTGAAGTTGAGGGATGTCTCTGCCAAAAGGAGAAATGACAGCCCCAATCATGCTTCCCCACGCCAACGGAGATATAAAGACGCCCAAAATGGGAAGGGGTTTATAAGCTTGAATGGCAAGGAAGACGATGGTGATAACAAAGGTAAAAAAGGAGAAACTTTCAAACCAATTGCTCCATGGAACATACCATTGGTGCTGGGGTAATTGGTGGGCATAATAGGTTCGGATGGCCAAACTAATGGCATGAAGCACAACCGCCGTTAACAAAACACCTTTTGCGGTCTGGGGCAACACTTCTTTTCGCACCAGCGTGTAAACCACATAGAGAATCATCCCGATGGTATAAGCCGCAAAAGCCAAATTAAAAAATACGAATTCCATTTTATACTCCTTCTATAATAAAGCCCATTTCATACATCACATCCACATTCCTGAGACAATCGATTGTTGAACCGATCAAATTCTGCTTGAAATTCTTGTGGGGCACGGGAGTTCCAACCTCCGATGAGAATTCGTGTCCCATTCTTTTTGGAAGTTACCACAACCCGAAGCTGCCGTTGATGAAAGTAAAAATGTAGGCAAAGACCGACAAGAAGCATCAACGAAAAAATCCAAAAAAGAGGGGCCCCAGGATCATACCCAATTTGGAGTCCCGAAAACAAAACAGGATCAATTTCTCGCAACCGAAATGGAGGGACTTGGGTTCGAATTGCTTGATCCCCCACCATTCGAAACGCCAAATCCGGGCGATCCCTAAGAATCCAAACTTTCCCAAGGACTTCGCCCTTCTCCAAAAATTCGATCAAAAGTGCCGGATTGTGTCCTTCATGGTCCCTTGTTAGAGGACGAGATTGCTCATCCAAATCAAAAGTCGGCAAAAAAGAATTGGCCCGAATCACATAGGGAGTCCCAGAAATGGTGGTACTTTCTCCAGGCCTTATTTCCAACTCATTTCCTCCAATCCACAATTGGGCAGACCGAAATTCATCGGCCATACCCCAAAAAGCCTGATAGAATCGGACACCCTCAATGTCGAGGGGATTGTTGACAGTTATTTTCTTTTGGGCCACCACCTGACCTTTATTTCTCACAATAATATCGCTGGCATATAAGCTCGGATTTTGGGATCCCTCATAATATTGGATGTCAAAATCTTTCAATTCAATTTCATAATCTCTGTTCACCATTTGGGCCTTTGCGTTCTCCCTTATAGGAAGGGATTCATCAAATCCAACCAAAGCCCCCAAAAGATTTCCAGCCAAAATACCAACAATGCTTACATGCAAAACAAAATCTCCCCAACGCTGAAAAGAGAATCGGCTTGCGGCAAACACGTGGTTTTTCTCCTTTTGCTCATCGTGAACTTCTGTTTCCTCATAGCGATAGTTGATTTCTTTTAACACCGATCGAATAAGGGGTAGCACCTCTGATATTTTTTTATGAGAAAAGGTTTCCTCTCGTTGGCTGACCTTCAGAAAAAGGTGCGAAAGAGAAACGTCTGGGACCTTTCTTTTCTTCAATGGGTGGAATCGCAATTTGCACACAATGACGTTAAAAGCCATTAACGCAAGAAGGCACCAAAACCACCAAGAATGATAAATATCCAATAAGGTTCCAACTGCCGATGCCACCGCAATAACGAAAAACAGTCCCACATTGAACCGAACAGACCGAAAGGGTTGAATCCAATTTTTTGGGAGGAACAAGCCAAGGAGAAGAATGGTGACAAAGAGAGCCAAAAAACGCCATTCAAGAATATCGAGAGAGAGCTGAAAAAACTCTTGGAAAATTTGCAAGTTGACGCGTCCTTCAAATAAGGGGAGATTGAGATAAGGGAGATTCTAATTAATTTTGAGAGGGAACTCTAAAAGCGACCGTCTTTTTTGGCCCGGATAAATTTTTCCCAGTGGGCGAGAATATCTTTGTCCCACCATCCTTTTCCGGCTTCCTCCCACATAATGGCAAACGATTTATCAACATCAAAAGCCTCTTTATAAGATCTTTTGGACCGAAGAGCATCATACACATCGACAATGCTAATCACACGAATCAAAACAGAGAGGTCAATTTCTTTAAGGCCATCAGGATAACCTGTCCCATTGAGTTTCTCATGATGATGACGAATAAGGGGCAAGGCGTCCTGAACTGACCGTAGTTTTTTGCAGATATCACAACCCAAAATCGGATGACGCTTCATAACGGCAAACTCATCGGTTGTGTAACGACCTGGCTTGGTGAGAATGGAGTCGGGAATCGCAATCTTTCCTACATCATGAAGCAACCCGCCTGTACGAAGGACTTTCAAATCCCTTCCATGAAAACCCAGGATTCTTCCCAATTCTTCGGCATAGAATGAAACACGATCGGCGTGGCCCATGGTATAAGGATCTTTGGCTTCAATGGTACGGGCCAGGGTCGCCAAAACCGTCTCAGAATCATCCAGCGCCCCCATAAGATTTTTTATTCGGACCAGAGACCTTGCTCTTGCCAACAAAACCGTTGGATCTATCGGCTGGCTTAAGATATCATCACACCCAGCATTGACGGCCTCTAACAAGGGAAATTCTGTTTGGTGCAGCTGCAGGATTAAGATAGGAACCGGGGCAAATCGGGGCTCTGATTTGACGGTTCGGCATATCTCCAGGACATTTGGATTTTCTAAACTATCTTCAAGAAGAATGAGGTCAGGATTGGATCCATTCTGAACAGCCTCCAGAATCCGTTGACTGGATTCCAATATAGAAACCTCAAACCCTTCCTCTTGAAAAAGGGGTCCAAATTGCTTAGAAAGAGACGAATCTGCTTGACCAATAAGTACTTTCACGATTTCCTCTCATTCGTTATAATTGAAGCATAACAGAGGTCAGGATACCCGTCAACGAGGAAAGCTGAATAAATAGGGGTTTTTCCTAAGGTTTATCCCCCCCCCCATTTAAGGACTGAAAATATGCCCAAAAAAACACAAAAATTAAACTCACTTGATGAATTGAAAATCATTGATGATTTATCAGCCCTCTTTTCCTCCACCCTTGATTTGAACACCACACTCCACGAAACAGTGGAATTGGTGAGCAAAGTAACAGGAGCCGACGCTTGTTTTCTCTATTTATACAACCCATTTGAAAATTTGCTGGTCCTCTCTGCCTCCAAAACCCCTCACCCTAAAGAAATTGGTCACTTGAGCCTCAAAATGGGAGAAGGGATCACGGGTTGGGTAGCTGAACATCACCGACCTGTTGCCATTCCCAAGGGAGCCCACAAAGATCCGCGGTTTATTGGGGCCTTACCGGAAGATCGTTTTGAAGCCTTCTTATCAGTACCCATACTCATCAAGAACAAAGTGGTGGGTGTCATCAATGCGCAACACAAAAAAATCTTTGTTACCACACCGAGACTGATCAATCTTTTGTCCACTATAGGACGACAGGTGGGAGGGGCCATTGAAACAGCCCGCCTTTATCAAGAAACCCAAAAAAGAGCAAAAGCCATTGAGGCCTTAAAAGCGGTTTCCTTTACGTTGGTTCAGGATCATTATTCCGAAGACATCATGCAGCGGATTATCCAGATGACCGCCCAATTGATGGGCACCAACATTTGCTCGATTATGTTGCTTGATGAAAAAAAGAAGGAACTCCAGATAGTGGCCTCACAATCCTTGGATCCGGAATACCGAAACAAACCACCTGTTAAAGTTATGGGGAGCTTGTCCGGTCAAGCGGTGCTATCCAAACAACCTGTTTATACTCAAGATGTGCGGAAAGAATCCTCTTATCAATACCGTGATTTGGCCAAACGACAGGGATTGGTCTCGATGCTGGCAGTCCCCATGATCTTTAAAAATAAAGTACTTGGCCTCCTAAACTCCTACAAACCCGAAATTCATCACTTCTCTAAAGAAGAAGTCGCCTTTGTTCAATCTGTGGCCAACCAATGTGCAGCGGCCATTGAAAACACCCGCCTTCTCTCAGAAAAGGTGGCAGCCCAAGAAGCATTGGAATCTCGAAAAATAATTGATCGGGCAAAAGGTCTTCTGATGACAAAAAAAAACATTTCCGAAAATCAAGCGTTCCGAGAGATCCGACAACAAAGCATGGACCGCCGTCGGTCCATGAAAGAAATTGCCGAAGCCATCATTCTTGCCTTTGAGATAGGGGAAAAGGATTCCTAATGCGTCTTGGTTTGGCTCAGTTAAATCCGATTCTTGGTGATATTGAAGGCAATACCACCAAGATTTTGGAGGCTGTTCAAGAGGCAAAAGAAAAGGGCTGCCAACTGGTACTTGTGCCGGAATTGGCGCTCACTGGATATCCGCCGGAAGATCTGATCTTTAAATCGGCATTCATCAAAGACAACCTATCAGCCTTAAAAAAATTGGCTTCATCAATAAGAGACACCGCTCTACTTGTTGGTTTTATCGATGAGAAAAAAGGAAAGTGTTACAATGCCGCCGCCTATATTCACAAAGGACGTATTCACACCATCCATCACAAAAATTGCCTTCCCAATTACGGTGTGTTTGATGAAGCGCGGTACTTCGCACCGGGGATCAATCCCTCCCACCAAATTGTTAATAAGGAACGGGTGGGTATAACCATCTGTGAAGATTTGTGGTGGGGCCCCAATCATTTAAGAAAACTAAAAAACAAAAAACCCCATTTTGTCGTTAATCTCTCCGCCAGCCCCTACCATATGAGGAAATTTCAAATCCGTTTCGATGCCATCAAAAAGAGTGCCGAACATCTCAAGTCTCCTATTATTTACTGCAACATGGTCGGCGGACAAGATGAGCTTGTTTACGATGGAGGAAGTTTTGTTGTTCTTCCAAACGGAAAATTGGCTGCTCGATTTCCTCAATTTCAAAATGGACTTTTTGTCTTTGACCTCATTCGAGAGAAGAAACAATGGAAATTAAAAACGGACCATCCTTTCTCAAAAGATCTCCCTGAAGAAGAAGAAATTCTTCAAGCCCTTATCCTGGGGACAAGAGACTATGTCAACAAAAATGGATTTGAAAAAGTGACCTTAGGCCTATCAGGGGGCATTGATTCGGCTTTGGTGGCCACCATTGCAGTAAAAGCATTGGGCTCTGAACGGGTTGTTGGGGTCACCATGCCATCCCGATTTAATCAACCGGAAACGCGAGAAGACGCCAAACGGCTCGCGGATAATTTGGGAATTGCTCTTCATGAAATTCCCATTGAGGACATTTTTCTTGGTTACCAGAAATCCTTGGCTCCCATATTTGAAGATACCACACCCAATGTGGCTGAAGAAAATGTTCAAGCGCGTATTCGTGGCAATCTTTTGATGGCGCTCTCAAACAAATTCGGATGGTTGGTTCTTACCACCGGAAACAAATCCGAAACTTCGACAGGATACTGCACCCTTTACGGAGACATGGCGGGAGGATTCTCTGTCCTCAAAGATGTTTTAAAGAAAACCGTTTACAGACTCGCCAACCACATCAACAGCCAAACTGAAAAAGAGATCATTCCCCATTCCATTATCGCCCGTCCCCCAACCGCAGAGCTGAGGTCTGACCAAAGGGACGAAGACACATTGGGTTCATATGAAAATCTGGATCCCCTTATATCGAAATATGTTGAGAAAAATTGGTCCATTAAAAAGATGATCAAGAATACGCAGGTTGATGAAGCCTATGCCAAAAGAATCGTCAATCTCATTGATCAAAATGAATACAAAAGACGTCAAGCCCCACCAGGCATCAAAATAACCTCACGTGCCTTTGGACGCGATCACCGCATGCCGATCACCAATCGGTATAAGATGCAATAAGAGATCCCCTTAATCCAATTCTCTTTTTAGACGGTCCAATTGGGTTTGAATCAATTGAGAAGAAGGGTCCAAGGTCAATCCCAGTTTAAAGTAACGCATGGCTCTTTCGGGCTGGCCATGTGAATAGGCCAATTCGGCTTTCTTAATCAATTCCTCAACAAAAGAACCTCGTTGGGGATTCTCAAAAGTATCTTGGGGAGATTTGGTCATCATGTTCTTTTTTGCTGCTGGCTTCTTCTCTATTTTCTTTTCTTCTGATAAATAAGAAGAGGTTGGCATTAATTCCCTGACCACATCCAAATAATCACGAACTTCAAAAAGGCGGTCTACTTCATCTTGACCGCACAATCTTTCACACAATTCGGAATATTTAAGCCAATGGTTTTTTGCTTCTGTCCATTCTCCTTCTTCCCAGTAACAAAGTCCCAAGGCATATTGCTTCTCTAGATAATTCATCTCTTCAAGATCCGCTCCACATTCTTGGGAAGACACAACGCCACCAAAAAAGCAGAAACCGACGAGAAGACAAACTATTTTGTTTGACATAACGCCATCCTTTGGAGGGAATGACCTCTCATGCGCATGTGAGACTGTGTCACAATTCGGTTTTCGAGTCGTCATCCCGGCGCAGGCCGGGATCCAGGTTTTTGG